>CANFZJ010000049.1 GCA_947451445.1 Comamonadaceae bacterium | reverse complement strand
GGTAGGGAACGTAGCTGGTGCTCATGCCTGGGCATCAGCAGGCTTCGTGCCAGGATTCATCCCAGGGTGGGGCTTCTGCCGCCCAGACTCCTAGAGGCTTATTTGACTGCTAATTTTTCGGCGACACAGTGGGCCATTCGAGCTGATCTCAGAAAAAGCCGCCCGGCTGGTCGATCACCCTGGGTTGGGTCGCCCTGGTCGGGTGAAGGGAGCGCGTGAGTTGGTCGTACACCGCAACTACATTCTGGTGTACGACGTAGTAGACGGCTGGGTGCGGGTACTGCGCGTGCTGCACGCAGCCAGAATGTGGCCTCCGTCTGCAGGCATGCATTGAAATCAGGACTGACGCAGTGCCCTCCTGAAGGCCGGGAGGGCAGCGCTGCGTCAGTCCTGGAAATAAGACTGCTGTCGCGTCTCCCAACAGGCTGTAAACAGGTCTCAGCCCGCCACCGCCACCCCATCCACGCCCCCGCAGTCTTCCAACCACCGGCAAAACGCCAGCGCCTGCGGGTTCTGCGCGGCGTGTGGGGGGCGGATCCAGTAGACGTTTTTCAGGTCGATCTCAAGCGCCGGAAACGGGCGTACCAGCAGGCCGCCGTCCAGCACATCGCGCAGCTGGTGCCGGTTGCCCAGTGCCACGCCCATGCCCTGGATGGCGGCCTGCACGGCCAGATGGGTGTGGTCGAAGGTGAGGGTGTTGGCGGGGCGCAACTGGGGCTCACCGGCGGCGGCTAGCCAGTCCTGCCAGAACAGGGGGGTGGAGCGGCTGACCAGCAGCGTGTGCTGGCACAGGTCGCCCGGTGTGTGCAGCGGCATGGCTCCGTGGGCTAGCTGCGGGCTGCACAGGGGGGTGAGCGACTCGGGCAAGAAGGCCTCGATTTGTACGTCTTGCCATTTGTCCCGGCGCAGCAGCTCGGCACGTTCGATGTCGTACATGCAGCGGATGGACACATCAAAAGCGGCCGGGTCGAAGTCGAATGCATTCACGGTGGTGGACAGCTGCACGTCCACATCCGGCACCTCGGCGCAAAACGCGGCCAGCCGGGGGATCAACCACTGCGCCGACAGCGAAGCCATGGAGTTGACCGACAGGGTGTTGCGCCGTGTGTGCCGCGCAATGCGGGCTGTGGCCTGGGCCACCAGGTCGAAGGCGCTGCTCAGGCTGGGCAGGTAGGCGCTGCCTTCGGCCGTCAAGCCCAGGCGGCGTCCGTTGCGCTGTACCAGTGCCACGCCCAGCCAGGCCTCCAATGCCTTGATCTGGTGGCTGACCGCTGACTGGGTGACATGCAGCTCTTGCGCGGCCAGGGTCACGCTTTCCCAGCGGGCTGCGGCCTCAAACGCGCGCAGCATGTTCATGGACGGCAGGTTGCGCTGCATGGACAGGGTGGATTTTTGATTTTTGGTATGAGATGAATTCATGGTTTCATCAAAAATTCGCGATAGTCATTTGCTTTTGGTGTGCCTACGATTGGCTTGCCATGAAGACATTAGACCTTGTACATAATCTCATCATATACCGCAGTATGGACAAGCAGGCCGGGTGGCCGCTGCACCAGACCGCTTATTCTTCCCCGTTGCCCACAAGGACCTTTACCGTGATTCCAAAGACTGTTGTTTTCGACCTAGGCGCTGTACTTCTGCACTGGAAACCCGTGGACCTGGTCGCCCGCATGCTGCCCCAGCACGCCCCCGACCGGGCGGCAGCCGAGCAGGTGTGCGAGCGTATTTTTCAAGGTCTGCGCCCCAGCTCTACCTGGGCCGACTTTGACCGGGGCCGGGTGGAGCCCGACGCGCTGGCCGACCTGTTGGCGGCGCAGTCGGGCCTGCCTGCCGATGACCTGCTGGACTTCATCCACGCCATTCCCGACCACCTGCACACCAAGCTGGACACCCAGCTGCTGCTGCCACGTCTGTTGTCGCACGGGCACCGGTTGGTGTATTTGTCCAACATGCCGCTGCTGTACAGCGAGCGTTTGCTGCAAGAGCGCACCTTCTTCCAGTATTTCGACGGCGGCATCTTCTCTGCGGTGGTCGGGCTGGTGAAGCCAGAGCAAGCCATGTTCGCCAAGGCCGAGTCCGAGCTGGAGCTGGACCCGGACAACACCGTGTTCATCGACGACAACCTGGACAACGTGGAAGCTGCCCGCCGCCGTGGCTGGGAGGTCATCCACTTCACAGACGCCGAACAGTGCGCCCGCGACCTGTTTGACCTGGGCGTACTGGAGTAAATCCATGCAGATCGGACTGACTTTGCCGCCCCAGGTGCGGGTGTACGCGGCGTTCTTTTTGTACTCGTTCGGCCTGGGCGGCCTGTTCCCCCGGCTGGGCGAGATCCAGCGCGGCATGGGCGTGGGCGAGGGCGCGCTGGGGCTGGCGCTGATCGGTACCGCCCTGGGTACGCTGCTGTCGCTGGCCTTTGCCAGCCGCTTGTTGGAACGCATCGGCTACCGGCGCGCGCTGCTGTGTCTGACGCCGCTGGTGGCCGCGTTTTACGCCCTGGCCTCCTGCGCCAGCGGGCCGCTGTGGATGTTTGCCTGCCTGGTGCCTGCGGGCCTGTGTGTGGGCGCGGTGGAGGTGGTAGTGAACGTGGAGGCCGACCGGGTCGAGCACCAGCTGGGCCGCCGCATCATGAACCGGGCGCATGGCTTTTGGAGCCTGGGTTTCTTCTCTGCCGGTCTGCTGGGGGCCGGCGCGGCGCAGCTGGGTATCAGCCCGCAAATGCAGCTGGTAGGCGAGGTGCCGCTGATCGTGCTGGGCGTGCTGCTGCTGCTGGGCAGCTTTCACCCCGCCCCGCTGCGCCACACAGGCCAGCCGACCGAAGCAGCTCCGCACTTTGCGCTGCCCACCCTGGCCATCATGGGCCTGGTCTGCGTCATCCTGTCGGCCATGCTGCTGGAAGGCGCGGGGGCCGACTGGTCGGCTATATACATGCGCGAAGCCTTTGGGTCCTCCCCCCTGTGGAGCGGCCTGGCCGTGGCCATCGGGGCCTTCATGCAGGCGGTTTTGCGCTTTAGTGCCGATGGCCTGGTGGAGCGCTTCGGCCCGGCAAAAGTGGCGCGCACCTTGTTGTGCGTACTGGGTGTGGGGTGCTTGCTGGTGACGATGGCCCCCGCGCCGGGTTGGGCGCTGCTGGGTTTAGGGTTGATGGGTGCGGGTACGGCATGCATCTTTCCGCTGGCCATGTCGGCCGCCGCGCAGCGCACGGACCGGCCTGCGGCAGTCAATGTGGCCTCGCTGGCGCAAACCGGCTTTGTGGTGTTTTTGCTGGCCCCGCCGCTGCTGGGCCAGGTGGCCGAGCACTGGGGCGTGCGCGCGCTGTACGGCGTGTGCCTGCCCTTGGTGCTGTTGAGCATTGCGTCGGTGCGGTCTTTGGAGCGCACCGCGTGACCGTAGCGGCCTACGAACACAACGGCCAGCCGGTTGAACGCGCCGCCTTCTACGCCATTGCCTGCGACCCCCGGCGCAGCATCGCGGTGGAGGCCTGTGCGGGCGCGGGCAAGACCTGGATGCTGGTGTCGCGCATTTTGCGGGCCCTGCTGGAAGGCAGCTTGGCCACCGACGCTGCAACAGGTGTCCGGGGCGTGCAAGCCCACGAAATCCTGGCCATCACCTTCACCAAAAAAGCGGCGGGCGAGATGCGCCAGCGGCTGAACGACTGGCTGGTCGAATTCGCCCAGGCCGGGCCTGAAAAGCTGGCTGCAGAGCTGGTCGCCCGTGGCGTGCCCGCGGCCCTGGTGGCGCAGCAGGCACCAAAGCTCAAGGGCCTGTACGCCCAGCTGCTGGCCAGCGCCCGCCCGGTGCAAATCCGCACCTTCCACAGCTGGTTTGCCGCCTTGCTGCGCACCGCGCCGCTGGCCGTGCTGCAAGACATGGGCCTGCCTGCCCACTACAGCCTGCTGGAGGACGACACCGAGGCCGTCCGCCAGGTGTGGCCGCGCTTTTATGCCACGGTGGTCGATAACGCCCAGGCCCGCGCCGACTTTGAGGCCCTGGTGGCCGTCCATGGCCGCTTCCAGGCCCAAAAGGCCCTGGCAGCCGCGCTGAATAAGCGCGTCGAGTTTGGCCTGGCCGACCAGATCGGCGTGGTGGATGCCAGCGTGCCGCCGTTTGGCGAACAGTTTCCCGACTTCGCGGGTTTGGCTGCCCCCGAAGACCGGCTGTGGACCCAGCGCGCCCTGTTGAGCGAGGCGGCGACCTGCCTGGGCCGGGCCAGCGCACCCACGTTTTCCGCCAAGGGCGGCGAGCTGGAGCAGGCGCTCACCGGCCACAACGCGCCTGGCGTACTCATCGCCCTGCTGACCGCGACCGGCTCGGCGCGCAAGTTCGGCGAAAAAATTGTCGGCATCGCCACCATCCGCGCTGCCCAAGAGCTGGCCTTGCAAGTCGCCCAGGCCCAGCTGCAGCACGCTGCCTGGGCCCACCAGCAGCGCATGGCGCGGCTGACCCGCATCCTGGTCGCGGCGCTGGCCGCGCTGAAATACGAGCGCGGCTGGGTGGACATGAACGACGTGGAACGTGCCGCGTCCATCATGCTGTCCGACCCGGTGCTCAGTGGCTGGGTGCAGGAGCGGCTGGACGCCAAGGTCAAGCATCTGCTGATCGACGAATTTCAAGACACCAGCCCGCTGCAGTGGCAGGCCCTGCACGCCTGGCTCAGTGGCTACGCAGGCGCGGGTGGGGCGCCCAGCGTCTTCATCGTCGGCGACCCCAAGCAGAGCATTTACCGCTTTCGCCGGGCCGAGCCGCAGGTGTTCCGCGCCGCGCAGGCTTTTGTGCAAGACGGGCTGGGCGGCGACCTGCTCAGTTGCGACCACACCCGGCGCAATGCCCCTGTGGTGATGGCTGCGGTCAACAGCGTGATGGCGGCCGCGCAAAACGCGGGTGCTTTTGACGGCTTTCGCGACCACACCACCGAATCCACCGCCTTGGGAGCCGTGCTGTGCCTACCTGCCATTTCTCGCGACGCCACACCGACGACCCGCCAAGGGGGCGACGGCTGGCGCGACAGCCTGGGCACGCCGCGCGAAGAACCCGAGGACACCCTGCTGTCCATCGAATGCCGCCAGGCCGCCCAGTGGCTGGCGCAGCAACTGGCCGACGGCCTGCCGCCCAAAGAGGTGATGGTGTTGTCCCGCAAACGCGCCCGCTTGGGCGTGGTGCGCGACGCCCTGCAAAGCCTGCACATCGCCACCCAGCAGCCCGAAAAGGCCGATTTGGCCGACGCCCCCGAGGTGCAAGACATCGCCGCGCTGCTGGACGCGCTGGTGTCCACCCAGCACGACTTGTCGCTGGCGCAGGCGCTCAAATCGCCGCTGTTTGGCGTGGCGGACGCCGACCTGGTGCAGCTGGCCCTGCTGCAGCGCGCTGCCCGTGCCGAGCCCGGGGCGGACAGCAGCTGGTGGTATCTGCTACACAATTCAGAGCTGCTCCCGCCCGTCCTATCTGCGCTAGCACCTGTTTTGACCACATGGAAGGCCTGGCTGGACGTGCTGCCGCCGCACGATGCGCTGGACGCCATCTATGCCGACGGCGACGTGCTGGCCCGCTTTGCCGCCGCCGCGCCCGCCGCCCTGCGGCCGTCGGTGCTGGCTAATTTGCGGGCGGTGCTGGGCACCGCGCTGCAGCTCAACGAAGGCCGTTTTGCCACCCCCTACGCCCTGGTGCGGGCCTTGCGCGCGGGCGGGGTGAAGGCCCCGGTGACCAGCGCGCCCGACGCCGTGCGCCTGCTCACCGTGCACGGGGCCAAGGGGCTGGAGGCGCAGCTGGTGCTGCTGCTCGACACCGACGCTCTGCCCAGCAAACCCGAAACCATGGGTGTGCTGGTGGACTGGCCGGGTGAAGCGGCCGCCCCGGTACGGCTGGTGTTTTTGGTCAGTGAAACCAACCCGCCCGCCTGCGTGGTGGACGTGCTGGCCATCGAGCAAGCCGCCCGCCAGCGCGAAGAGCTGAACGGCCTGTATGTCGCCATGACCCGCGCCCGCACGCAACTGGTGCTGTCGTCGGTGCAGCCGCGCAACCCCGTGCCGGGCTCGTGGTGGCAGCGCCTGCAGCCCTGCAGCCAGCCGGTGGATGCCCCCGCCGCCGTGGATGCCGAGGCGCTGGATGCCGCTACCGCCGACTTCACCCTGCCAGTGCTGCCCACCATCCACCAGTCCGCCGTGCCCGCCCGTGCGCAGCCAGCCATCAGCAGCGCCGAGTCCCGCGTGGGCCAGGCCATGCACCGCATGCTGGAGGCCGTGCCGCTGGGGGCCACTGCACTAGACCCAGCCCAGCAACGGGCCGCCGCCCGTGAATTTGCACTGGACGCCAGCCAAACCAGCCAGGCCACCAGCATGGCCGCCGCCATCCTGGCAGGCGAGGGGGCCTGGGCCTGGGACCCGGCGCTGGTCGATTGGGCGGGCAACGAAGTCGCCCTGACCCGCCATGGCCAGACCCTGCGCCTGGACCGCCTGGTGCGCCGCCGCGACACCGGGGCCTGGTGGGTGCTGGACTACAAGTCCGCCGCCGCGCCAGAGCGCCAGAGCGCGTTGCTGCAGCAGCTGCAGGACTACCGGGCGGCGTTGCAAACCCTGTACCCCGGCACCTCCGTGCAGGCGGCGTTTTTGACCGGACAGGGGGCGTTGGTGCCCTTGCTGTGACAGGACTTACGCAAGTCCCCTGTGCGCCCGGAGGGCGACACAGGGCGACGCGGCGTAAGTCTTGGTGAGTTGTGCTGGGTGGCGATGCCATACTGGCATTTCTTTAGCTTTTTGGAAGCACCCTGCCTATGTTCCGCGCACTGTCCGCCCTGACTTTTCGCAGCCGCAGTTGGCAACAGCTTGGTTTGGCGTGGCGCTCCTGTTGGGGTGATCCGCAGGCATTGCCTGAGGTGGCGCTGCGCTACCGCACCCGCCAGTTCCAGGCCGTCACCCGCATGCTGCCCCTGGGCAGTTTTGCAAACTGTGTGGTGGTGGCGGTGTGCCTGTTTGCAGCCTGGCGTCACCACAGCCTGCAGTTGCTGTGGTGGTCCGCTGCGTTGGCGCTGTTGACGGGCGTGTACGGGCTGGCGGCGCGCCATGGGCGGCTGCTGGGCCGGGACGGGCGTGTTTCGTTGTTTGTGGTGCACGGCCTGGCCACCGCCCTGGGCGTAGCAGGTTTGTTATACGCCTTGCTAATGCTGGCCCTGTACGGCGTGCTGGACGACCGCGACCGCCTGATCGTCACGGCCACCGTGGCTTCCTTCATTGCCACCGGCAGCTGGATGTTTGCCAGCCATCCCTTGGTCGGCATCGCCTGGGTGCTGGGTCTGTGCGGCGGCGCGGCGGTGGGAATGGCCTTGCAATATTGGGCCAGCTACGGCCTGCTGGCCGTGCTGTTTGTGGTGTACGGCGTGTTTTTGGTGGCCACTATTTTGGTGACATCGCGCAAATTCGTCCGTGCCCTGATGGCAGGAACCGAGGTGGAGCGGCAACGCCAGTTGGTGGCGTTGTTGCTGCGCGACTTCGAAGAAAACGCCAGCGACTGGCTGTGGGAGACCGATGCGCAGGGTTGCTTGCAGCATGCGTCGGCGCGGCTGTGCGATGCGGCCCAGGCCCCTGCCGAGGCCTTGCTGGGGCGGGCCTTTGTGGCGGTTTTGCGCGATCTGGTGGACGCTCCGCTGCCGGGGGACCTGGCTCCGCTGGAGCAGTTGGAGGCCTATTTCCAGCAGAGCCAGGCTTTCAGTGGCGTGGTGGTGTCCGCCCGGGTCAGCGGCGCGGATGGACAAGCGCAATGGTGGTCTTTGTCTGCCAAGCCCTTGCGGGACGCGGCGGGGCAGCGGGTGGGCTGGCGCGGAGTGGGGTCTGACATTACCGCCGTGCGCAAACGTGACATGGAGCTGACCCGGCTCGCCACCCACGACAGTTTGACGGCGCTGGCCAATCGGCACCAGTTCGGCGTGCGGCTGGCGCAGCATTTCGCCAGCACGGATGCCTGTCTTCCCTGCGTTTTGCTGTTGCTCGACCTGGATAATTTCAAAACTGTCAACGACTCGCTGGGCCATGCTGCGGGCGATGCGCTGCTGTGCGAAGTGGGCCGGCGCCTGCAAAACTGTGTGGGGCACTACGGGCTGCTGGCGCGCCTGGGGGGCGATGAATTTGCGCTGATGCTGCCTGCCCACTGGGAGCGCGGTGCCATGGAGGAGCTGGGCAGCAGCATCCGAAAAGCGCTGGCGCAACCATGGAGCCATAGCGACTACGTGATCCGCATCCACGCCAGCATGGGGGTGGGCTATGCCCCCAGCGACGCAGATTCAAGCGAAGCCCTGCTCAAAGCCGCTGACATGGCTTTGTATGCCGCCAAAGCGGCTGGACGAGACACTTTGTGCTTCTTTGACCTGCAGATGGACCTGCAAGCACGCAAGCGTCTCAGTCTGTTGGGTGATTTGCGGACCAGCCTCCAGCAAGGCCACTTTGAGGTGCATTACCAGCCGCAAATGGATATGGCGACCGGTGTTTTGGCCGGGTTTGAGGCCCTGGTGCGCTGGCGCCACCCGGTCCGGGGCATGGTTTCACCCGCGGACTTCATTCCTATTGCGGAAGAGAGCGGCTTGATCGTGCCGCTGGGCGCGTGGGTGCTTAACCAGGCCTGCCATGAGGCGCTGCGTTGGCCCCCCTCCATGCGGGTGGCGGTGAACGTGTCGGCAACCCAGTTTGAGCGCGCCGACCTGCTGGATGTAGTGGCCAACGCTTTGGAGCACAGTGGCCTACCGCCGCAGCGGCTGGAGCTGGAGCTGACCGAGTCCACCCTGCTGCGCGACGGTGAGGCTGTCTGTGCAGTGCTGCGGGCCCTGCGCTCGGTGGGGGTGCGTATTGCCTTGGATGACTTTGGGACCGGGTTTTCTTCGCTGTCGTACCTGCGTACCTTCCCGCTGGACAAACTCAAGATCGACCGCGCCTTTGTCTGCACCCTGGACAACCCCGCATCCAGCACCAGCTCCACGGCCATCGTGCGTGCGATTGTCCAATTGGCGCAGGCGCTGCAGCTGGAAACCACCGCCGAAGGCATAGAAACCCAAGCACAGAACGATGTACTGCACGCCACGGGTTGCACTTACGGGCAAGGCTATTTGCTGGCGCGCCCGATGGATGCCACCACCACCCGCGCTTTTATTATTCGCTGCGGTATGACGCTGCCAGAGCCTGGTATCCGCCCCAGCGTGGCGTCAGAACTGGTGAGCCCACCGCTCATCGAGCGGCGGGCTGGCCCACGTGCCGTGATGCATTCGGGCTTCGGGATATCGGGCTACCCCGGTGGGTAGGACGAGGCTGCGGCGACTGCGAGTACGGCAAAAATGGTCGCGACGACGATAGCAAGGGTGGCAGCTAACAGCATGTTGCGCTCCTGTTCTTGGATAATACGGGCCTCTCCATTGGGTGTACTGGCCCCTCAAGACAATCCCCTCACTGCTACGGCAAGCCGCTGTAGCGGGTGGGGGAGGCGAATTTTGTTGCAATGAAGTTTGCATTGCAATTAAGTCGTTTCAATGAATGCGCGTTGTCGTATAGCGTTTTTTGCGGCCCATCCCCTCTCTTTTTTTAGTCCGCACGCCAGCCAGGTGCTGCGGAAATCTCCTTTTTTTTGATTGAAAGATTGCATGCAAAACCAAGTAAAGCCCACGGGCTCCACGGGTAAAACCGCGCTCATCATTGGCGGTGGCCCGGCGGGTTTGATGGCGGCGGAGGTGCTGGCCAACGCCGGTGTGGCCGTCCAACTGTGCGACGCCATGCCCTCGGTAGGCCGCAAGTTTCTGCTGGCAGGCAAGGGCGGTTTGAACCTGACCCACTCGGAGCCCGCCGAGTTGTTCGCCACCCGTTTTGGCCAGCGCCAGGCGCAGGTGCAGCCCTGGCTGAACGACCTGGGTGCGGCGCAGCTGCGCGACTGGGCCAAGGGCCTGGGCGTGGACACCTTCATCGGCAGTTCCGGCCGGGTCTTTCCGACCGACATGAAGTCGGCCCCGCTGCTGCGCGCCTGGTTGCACCGCTTGCGCGTGGCGGGCGTGCAATTCCATATGCGCCACCGCTGGGTGGGCCGGGATGGCACGGACTGGTGCTTTGACACCCCTAAAGGCCCGGTACAGCTGACGGCCGACGCGGTGGTGCTGGCCCTGGGCGGGGGCAGCTGGGCCCGGCTCGGGTCCGACGGCGCTTGGGTGCCGTTGCTGCAGGCTGCGGGCGTGCCCGTCGTGCCGTTGCAGCCTGCCAACTGCGGGTTTGAGGTGGCGGGCTGGACGGAGCATTTCAGCAGCCGCTTTGCCGGGCAACCGTTCAAAACCGTGGCCTTGGCGTTCACCAACAGCCAGGGTGACAGTTTTCGCCGCCAGGGCGAATTCGTGGCCACCGCCACCGGTATCGAGGGCAGCCTGGTCTACGCCGCCTCCAGCCTGGTGCGCGATGAGATTGACCTGAACGGCAGCGCCACCGTGCACCTGGACCTGTTGCCCGACAAAACGCCTGAGCGCGTGCTGGCCGATGTGGCGCATCCGCGCGGCACCCGGTCGCTGTCCAGCCACCTGAAAAGCCGCCTCGGCCTGGACGGCATCAAGGCCGCCATCCTGTACGAGCTGCTGGACAAAGACACCATCAACACCCCTGCCGCACTGGCCGCCGCCATCAAGGCACTGCCGATCACTTTGGTCAAAACCCGGCCCCTCGACGAGGCGATCAGCAGCGCTGGCGGCGTGGCGTTTGAGGCGCTGACCGACCAGCTGATGCTGGAGCCACTGCCGGGCGTGTTCTGCGCCGGTGAAATGCTGGACTGGGAGGCCCCCACCGGCGGCTATTTGCTCAACGCCAGCATGGCCAGCGGCCAGCGGGCCGGGCAGGGCGTTTTAAGCTTTTTAGGGCTATAACGCAGGTGGTGTGTGCGCAGGCAGCTATTTAAAATGTAGCAAATTCGGCGCCGTACCGGCATTTTTGGCAGTGCCCTCGTCGGCGTTGACAGCCTTGCGGCAGCGCAGATGTCGTCCTATGATCAATTACAGATGGATACAAATTGTGCTTCGCAGGAGGTCATATATGCAGTTCAAGTCGGTTTGGGGATCTTCGGGGGCACCGGTGCGTTTACGCAGCGTAGGCGTCTATGTGCTGTTGGCGGGCTGGCTGCTGGGTACGGGCTACGCCCTGTGGGTGTTGTCGCCTACCAACCCGGCCCGCCTGGATGTGTGCCGGGCAGCAGCTCCACGCTGATATGCCCGAAATTTCAGCCCGCACATTGGTGTTCTACCAGCAGGCCCACCGCCTGTTGTTGATGCTGGCGGGTTGTCACCTGCTGGTCTGCGCAGTTTTTGCCGCTTTTACCGATACCTGGTTGTTGTTCTTTGTGGTGGGCGTACCCGCCTGGCTGGTGCCGTGGTGGGTTTGCCGCCAGTACCCTGGCGAGCTGCTTGCGCGCAACGTAATGGCGCTGGGTTTCATGGTGTTTACCGGGCTCATCATCCAGCAGACGGGGGGCGACCTGGAGGCCCATTTCAGCTATTTCTTGATGGCGGCGGCGCTGGTGGTGTACTGCGACTGGCGGCCTATCGTGCTGGCTGCCGGTGTGATCGCTGTGCACCATCTGGTTTTTGGCCTGCTGCAGCCCCAGGGCTGGGGGGTGGCGATATTCAAGGACAGCCGTGCCATCTGGGGCCACATTGCGGTGCACGCGACGGTGGTGGTGGCCGAGGCGGCGGTGCTGGGCAACCTGGCGGTGTATTTACGGCGCTTGATTCTGGCGGGCTATGCGGTGTCGGATGCTGCCATGCGCATTGCCGAAGGCGACCTGGATGTGCACCTCGACCCAGACGACATTAAGCGCTCGGAAATGGTGGCTGCCGTAGCGACCATGCAGAGCAGGCTGGTCGTCACGCTGGGCGAGTTGACCCAGGCCCGGCTGCGGGCCGAGGAGGCCACCCAGTCCAAAAGCATGTTCTTGGCCAATATGAGCCACGAGATTCGCACGCCGATGAACGCCATCATCGGTATGTCGCACCTGGCCGGGCGCACCGAGCTGACTCTGCGCCAGCGCGACTACATCCAGAAGATCCAGAAGTCGGGCCAGCACCTGCTGGGCATCTTGAATGACATTCTGGATTTCTCCAAGGCCGAGTCGGGCCATTTGGCGGTTGAAAAAACCCCGCTGGAGCTAGACGCCGTGCTGCAAAACCTGGCCACCGTCACGGCCGAAAAAGCCATCGAAAAAGGCTTGGAGATGATCTGCGAAGTCGGGCCGGGCGTGCCGCAGAGCCTGCTGGGCGACCCGCTGCGGCTGGGGCAGGTGCTGATCAACTTCACCAACAACGCCATCAAGTTCACCGAGCGCGGCGAAATCCATATCAATGTGCAGCTGCTGGAGCAGACCGGTGCCGAGGTGCTGCTGCGCTTTGAAGTCAAAGACACCGGCATTGGCCTCAGCCCCGAGCAAATGGCGCGCTTGTTCCAAACATTTTCGCAGGCCGACAGCTCCACCACCCGCAAATACGGCGGTACGGGCCTGGGCTTGGCGATCAGCAAAACACTGGCCGAATTGATGGGGGGGACGGTGGGGGTGAGCAGCACGCCCGATGTGGGCTCCACCTTTTGGTTTACCGCCCGCCTGGGTGTGGGCGTGTCGCGGCTGCGCACGCTGCAGCCTGGT
>CANFZJ010000048.1 GCA_947451445.1 Comamonadaceae bacterium | reverse complement strand
CGCTCAAACAGTCGCACTCCTGATCCCGCCAAAAGCCCCCGGCGCAGGCGCATCCAGAGGGGGACCCAGGGAGCGGGATCGGCGGCGCTGTGCGCCGCATTGCGCCTAGGGCGCAAGCCCGGTGCGTCCGCTGCCTTACTCCCTCGCCCGCTTGCGGGAGAGGGTCGGGGTGAGGGGGCTGTTGGTACCCGGTATCCGGCTGTCCGTCCCCACGCCGTGTGGCGTCGGCGAGTAGCGCAGGGCTGGGCGGATCAGGGCCCGCGACTGTTTGAGCGTAGCGAGTTCGAGCGGGACCCCGCACAGACCGAGCAACGCAGCGTACCCCGCAGCGAAGCGCAGGGGGCGACGACTTCGGCTCGCCTTTCTTTTGGTGACTTTTCTTTGGCGAAGCAAAGAAAAGTTACTGCGCCGCCGGGCGCATTACCCGGCCGACCATGCCAGTGGCACCCACACGCATCCCAAGTGCCCCGCACCTTGGAAGAAAGCCTCCCATGCTAAACGTCAAAAACATCAACCAATACTACGGTGGCTCCCACATCCTGCGCGATGTCAGCCTGCAATGCACCAAAGGCAAGGTCACGGTCCTGCTGGGTCGTAACGGCGTGGGCAAAACCACGCTGCTCAAGTCGCTGATGGGACTGGTGGCCATCAAAACCGGCAGTATCGAACTCGACGGCAAACCGCTGCAGGGCACCACGCCCTACGAGCGCGCCAGGGCCGGCGTGGGCTTCGTCCCGCAGGGCCGCGAAATCTTCGCCCGCCTCACGGTGGAAGAAAACCTGCGCATGGGCCTGGCCTACAAAAGCGCCAGCACGCCCATTCCGGCCGAGCTGTTCACGCTGTTCCCCGTGCTCAAGCAAATGATTAACCGCCGGGGCGGCGATCTGTCCGGCGGGCAGCAGCAGCAACTGGCCATCGCCCGCGCACTGGCTGCGGGCCCCAAGCTGCTGATCCTGGACGAACCCACCGAAGGCATCCAGCCCAGCATCATCAAAGACATCGGCCGCGTCATCCGTATGCTGGCCGACCGGGGCGACATGGCGATTTTGCTGGTCGAGCAGTACTACGACTTTGCCCAAGAGCTGGCCGACGACTACCTGGTCATGGAGCGCGGCGAGTTCATCGCCCAAGGACCGGGCAGCGAGATGGAGGCGAAGGGAATTCGGAACCTGGTGGCGATTTGAAGGTGCTACTATTTTTGTAGCTGCTTGCGCAGGTGGAATGTGCGCTGGAGGCTTATTTTTTATAAATTCATACACCACCACTCCAGTGCGACTTAGGGCACGCGGTATGCTCACCCCCCTCTGTTTCAACCGCTGCCCACCACCATGTTCCACCACGTAGCTCCCTTCGCGGGCGACCCGATCCTGTCGCTGAACGAGGCCTTTCAAAAAGACCCCCGGTCCAACAAAGTCAACCTGTCCATCGGCATTTATTTTGACGAGCAAGCCCGCCTGCCCGCGCTGGACGCGGTGCACCAGGCCGAGCTGCGCATGGCTGCGGCCAACCAGCCTAAGCCCTATCTGCCGATGGAGGGCGCGGCCAACTTCCGCAGCGCGGTGCAGGCGCTGATCTTGGGTGATGGGCACGAGGCCATTGCCAGCCACCGGGTCGCCACCATCCAGGCCGTAGGCTCCAGCGGCGGGCTGAAGGTGGGGGCGGAATTCATCAAGCAGTGGTTCCCCACCAGCGGCGTGTGGGTCAGCGACCCGACCTGGGACAACCACCGCGCCATGTTCGAGAGCGCGGGCATTCCGGTGCATACCTACCCCTACTATGACGCAGCTACCGGCGGCGTGCGCTTTGCCGCCATGCTGGACACGTTGCGCAGCCTGCCTGCGCACAGCGTAGTGTTGCTGCACGCCTGCTGCCACAACCCCACGGGCACGGATTTGACCAACGCCCAGTGGCTGGAGCTGGTCCCGCTGCTGAAAGAGCGCCAGCTGATTCCCTATCTGGACCTGGCCTACCAGGGCTTTGGCGAAGGCATTGCGCAAGACGCGTTTGCGGCGCGGGCGCTGGCCGATGCGGGAGTCAGCTTTTTCATTGCCAATTCGTTCAGCAAAAGCATGAGCGTGTACGGCGAGCGCTGCGGCGCGTTGAGCGTGGTCTGCCCTGACGCGCAGCAGGCCGCCCTGGTGCTGGGCCAGCTCCAATTCACCGTGCGGCGCAGCTATTCCAGCCCGCCCATCCACGGCGGCCAGATCGTCGCCCAGGTGCTGACCGACCCCGCCCTGCGCGCCAGCTGGGAGCAGGACTTGGCCGCCATGCGCGACCGTATTCTGGCCATGCGCGTGCAGCTGCACGCCGCCCTGGTGAAGCTGCTGCCGGGCCACGATTTTGGCTACCTGCTGACCCAGCGCGGCATGTTCAGCTACACCGGCCTGAGCGCCGCCCAGGTAGACCGTCTGCGCGAAGAGCAGGCGATTTACCTGGTGCGCTCCGGGCGCATCTGCATCTCCGGCCTGAACGCAGGCAATGTGGACGTGGTGGCGGCGGCGATCGTTCAGGTTTTATAGGGGTGACCCCCTTGTCACCAAGCAACAAATGTCTACAGCAGGGGCAGAAGGCGATAAAGTGAACCCAATGCCTACATTTGCTTACTTGCCTTGGTAAACCATGACTTCTTTTTTCCAGCGTGTACTGACCCGGTTCTTTCCCCCCGCACCTGCCCGGCATGCTGCGCCACCGCCTGCTCCGGTGGCGGTGGCCGCGCCACCTCCCGCACCGGTACGGACCGCCGCAGCGGCCTTGGCGGCCCGGCGGCCCCTGATGGCGTCCAACGGCGACGTGGTGGGGTTTGAGTTCCGTATCGACGACGCGGTGTTGCAGGCCCTGGCCCAAGGCGGTGACGTGGCCGCCCAGGCTGCGCACGTGGCCGCAGTGCTGGTGGCGGCCCGGCTGGTAGCGATCAACGGGCGGATTGGCCTGGCGCGCCTGCCTGCTGCCTGGCTGGCCTATGCGGTGGTGGCCAAAAACGAGTCCGGTACGGTGATCGGCCTGGAGCTGGACCCCAATGCCCCGTTGGACTCCGCCGTACAACAGGCGGCGGTGGTGGTGGCGGCGCAATTCAAGGCGGTGGGTGCCCAGGTTGCCTGGGACGTCACGTCCGCGTTGGGAGCCTCGCCTGACTTCTTGCTGGTACGCCCGGCCCCCCGGCAGGTGGCGTCTGAGCTAATACACGCACTCCACTCCCGGCCTGCCGAGCTGCAGGGTATCCCGGTGATCGCCACCGACCTGTCGAATATCGAAGACCTGGAGCTGGCCCTGCAAGGTGGCGTGCACCTGGCCAGCGGCAGCCTGACGGCACGCGCTGCTGCGACGCCTCAGCAAAAAGTCAGCGTTTTGTCGCCCGACCTGGTACGCCTGGCACAGTTGCTGGGCCAGCTGGCATCGGGGGCCGAAACGGCGGCGATCACCCGCGCCATCAAGGGGGACGTGAGTGTGTCCGTGCGGCTGCTGCAGCGCATGAACAGCGCCAGCTTTGCCCACCTGGGTGGCGTGGCCAGCATCGACCAGGCGGTGATGCTGCTGGGCCGCAACGACCTGCACCGCTGGCTGTCGCTGATGCTGACCCAGTTTGCCGACAAACGAAAACTGTCTTCCACGCTGCAAGAGGTGGCACTGTGGCGTGCCCGCTTGCTGGAGCTGTTGGCGATGGAGCGCGGTGAAGCGGAGCCCGGCTGCTTCTTTACGCTGGGGCTGGCGTCCATGCTCAGCATCATCCTCAAAATCAGCCCGGAAGAGGTCGTCAGCACCCTGAATCTGCCGCCTGAAGCCGCGCAGGCACTGGCCCTTACCGGCCCCTGGTATGTCTACCTGCGCACCATGCAGCAGCTAGAAAACCAGACCGCCAGCCAAGCCAGCGCGGTAGCCGACGGCTTTCGCAGCGCCGAGCGGCTGCAAGAGCTGTCCGCTCAGGCCTGGGCCTGGGCGGCCGAGCACACCGACCACGAAAAGAAGTAATTCCATTTCCAAATCATTTCTGTCTAGGCGTGAAGCCGCAGACAGTGCTATAGCACGGCAAGGCGAAACAACAACGACAGGGATGATTTAGAAATGGAATAAGCCGGACTTGCGCAGCGCAAGTCTATGGACGACGCCAGCGCGGCCACAGCAGGTTCAGCGCCAAGCCCAGCAGCACCAGGCCCGCAGCCGCCAGCTTCCACCCCGGCAGTGCCTCGCCCAACCACCAGGCTGATGCGCCCATGCCAAACACCGGCACCAGCAGGGCCATCGGTGAAATAGTGGCTGCCGGGTAGCGTGCCAGCAGCCAGCCCCAGGCGGCGTAGCCAAACAAGGTGTTGCCCCAGGCCTGCCAGCCCACCGCCAGCCAGCTGGCCGCATCGGCATGCTGCAGGCTGGCACCCAGCGCCCCCGGCCCGTCGAACACCAGCGACAGCAGTCCCAGAAGCGGCACGGCAAACAGGCTGGACCACACCACGTAAGCCAGCATATTTACCTTGCCCGCCATGCGCGACGCGGTGTTGCCCCCGGCCCAGGACAGCGCGGCCAGCAGCACCATCGCCAGGCCCAGCGGTGTGGTGCTGCCGTCGGTGTGCAGCAAGATCACCCCAATGCCGCTGGCCGCCAGCAGCAGCGCCCACCACTGAAAGGCCTGCACCCGTTCCTGCGTGCTGCGCATCGCCATGGCGATGGTGAAAAACACCTGCGTTTGCACCACCAGCGATGCCAGCCCGGGCGAGATCTGCCCCTGCATCGCCAGGTACAGCAGGCCAAACTGCCCCACGCCGATCAACACCCCGTAGGCCGCCAGGTTGCCCCAGCGGGCTGCCGGGCGCGGCACAAAGAACACCATCGGCAGTAGCACCAGCGCAAACCGCAGTGTGGCCAGCAGCAGCGGCGGGAAGTGCACCAGCGCCAGCTTGATGACCACAAAGTTGGTTCCCCACACGGCCACCACGGCCAGGGCAAGTAAGAAGTAGCGCAGGGGCAGGGGTGTGGACATGGGGCAGCCGGTGGGGGTGGGGCTGCTATTGTCGTGTGCTATGGTTTATGTAGCTGCTTGCGCAGGTGGAATATGCGCTAGAGGCCTATTTGTTATAAATTTAGCGGGCGGGTAGCACTGTGCCAAAACAGTCGCCAAAGCCGATGCGGGTGTGGCCTGGGCGTTCGCACCAACCGCGCAAACGCACGCTGTCGCCGTCCTGCAAATAGCTGCGGACTTGGCCGTGTGGCAGGGCCAGTGGCGTGCGTCCGCCCTGGGTCAGTTCCAGCAGGCAGCCTGCTTCACCCGGCTCCGGGCCAGACTGGGTGCCGGTGCCCAGCAGGTCGCCGGGTTGCAGCGCGCAGCCGTTGCTGGTGTGCTGGGCCAGCATGTGCGCCAGCCCCCAGTAGGCGTGCCGGTAGCTGGTGCGCGACAGCCGGGTGGCGTCGGGTGACCCTGCCGGGGTGAGCCAGGCTTCGAGCTGGATGTCCAGTGCCAGTGGTGCGCTGGACTGCAGATAGGGCAGGGCGGTGGGGTCGTCCGCCGCGCGCGGCATGGGCAGGCGAAACGGGGCCAGCGCCTCCAGGGTGACGACCCAGGGCGAGACGCTGGTGAGAAAGTTTTTCGCCATGAACGGCCCCAGCGGCATCGACTCCCAGGCTTGCACGTCGCGGGCCGACCAGTCGTTCAGCAGGCACAGGCCAAAGGCATGCTGTTCTGCCTCGGCCAGGGGGATGGGGCCGCCCTGCGGATTGCCCGGGCCGACGAACAGGCCCAGCTCCACCTCGTAGTCCAGCTTGTGCGTGGGGCCGAATGTGGGGGCGCAGCCGGGGGCGCGGGTTTGGCCCTGGGGGCGCAGCACCCCGGTGCCGCTGATGGCCACGGTGGAGGCCCGCCCGTGGTAGCCGATGGGCAGCCATTTGAAGTTGGCCAGCAGTGCGTTGTCGGGCTGGAAGATGCGCCCGGCGTTCAACGCGTGGTACTGCGAGGTGAAGAAGTCGCTGTAGTCGCCGATGCGCGCGGGCACGGCGTATTCGGCCTGGGCTTGGGCGACCAGGCACAGCTGTAGCCGGATGGCTTCAGACGCGTCTTCGCGCAGCAGCCGCGACACAGCCAGGCGCAGCGCCGACCAGGCGGCAGGCCCCAGCGCCATCAGGCCGTTGAGCGTGCTGGCGCTGGCGGCCTGGGCGGCTTCGGCCGCCAGGCCGCTGAACAGGCCCTGCGCGCAGGCCGCGGCCATGTCCAGAATGGCGTCGCCAATGGCCACGCCGCCGCGCCAGGCCTCGGTGCTGCCCCGGCGGCGAAATATGCCGTGCGGCAGGTTTTGCAGCGGGAAGTCTGTGCCGGGCTGCTGGGCGGATGCGACCCAGCTGCGCAGGCCGGGTTGGTGGGTTTCGTTGGGTTGCATGGTGGGTCTCAAAATCTGTGGCGAATGCCGATGCCGTAGCTGGTGCCGCTGGCTTCGACGGCCGTGGGGGGCGCAGGCAGGGTGCGTGTCTGGGTGCTGTCGCGCATGAGCATGGCGTACAGGTCGGTGCGTTTGGACAGGCTGTGGTCGTAGCCCAGGGTGAATAGCTTGCGCTCCACATTGCCACCCGCCACGCTGGCAGGTACCGGGGCCGCGGTACCACGGGTCTTGCGCACGGCGTAGCCTGCCAGCAGCTTGCCCGCACCGATGGGCACGGCGGCGCTCAGGTCCCACAGCCGGTAGCCCACGTTTTGCGGTGCGGCGACCGTGCCCTTGTTCTGGATGTGGCCGACGTGGGCGAACAGCTTGACCACCTCGAAGTCGTAGGCTGCCGCCAGTTGCCAGCTGGTGGTGTCGTTGGCGGTAATGCCGTCGGCAAAGGTGGTGGGGTCTTTTTTCACGGTTTGGTAGACCAGCGAGGTCGCCAGCGGACCTTGGGCATAGCCGATGCGGGCCGCGCCGTTGCCACCCGTGCCGCCTTCGCTGAGGGAGCGGGCCAGCGCTGCCGTCACACCGCCCAGCGTGGGCGTGTCGTAGACGACCGAGTTGCTCCAGCCGGTGCCGCCGCTGAGTACACCGCCGGTAAAGGTCAGCAGGTTCAACGGGCCGAAGGTCATGGAGTCGCCAAAGGCGTTGGAGGCGATGGACTGGAGGAACAGTTGTGAGCTCATCTGCCCCAGGCGCAGGCGGCCCAGCGTGGGGCTGGTCAAGCCCATCCAGGCCGCGCGGGAGAACAGCGGGTCGGCCGCCACGTTGACCGGGGCGGGCAGGGCGTCGCTGCGGCCCGTGGCCCCGGTGTCGCTGCGGAAGAAGGCCGATAGCTCGAAGGCCGCCGTCAGCCCGCCGCCCAGGCTCTCGTTGCCGCGCAGACCCCAGTGGCTGGTGGACATGCCGCCGCCTTCGATCTTGCGGGTTGTGAGGGCGCTGGAATGGATGCCGCTGGCCGAGCCGGCAAAGCTGCCGACCGCTACGTCTACCAGGCCGTACAGCTGCACGCCTTCGGTTGCGGCGGGCTGGGCGCAGGCGGTGCCAGCAAGGAATGTGGCAAATGTGGCCAATGCGGTGAACGCGATGGCGGGGTGGGTCTTCTTTTGCATGCTTGTCTCCTAGGGTGGGTGAAAGGGTTTTTGGACGAGCGCTTCCCCGAAGCAGTTGGCGGGCAACTGCTCCTGAGTGGGAAGCGCGGGGGGGGGACGGGGCTTAGTTCATGGCGCGCTGGCCTGCAACGCCGGGTCGAAGATGGCCACAGCGCGGGTCCAGCCCGCCGAGGCGGCGCGGATCTTCACCGGGAAGCAACTCACATAGAAGCCGTGGGCGGGCAGGGCCGCCAGGTTATGCAGCTTTTCCAGATGGCAGTAGCCGATCTCGCGGCCTGCCTTGTGGCCTTCCCAAATAATGCCTGCGTCGCTGCTGGCGGCGTAGCGTTGCGCGGTTTGGGGAAACGGTGCGTCCCAGCTCCAGGCGTCGGTGCCGGTCAGGCGCACGCCGCGCTCCAGCAGGTACAGCGTGGCCTCGCGGCCCATGCCGCAGCCGGAGCGGGTGTACGCCGGGGTGCCATGGGCGGCCGTAGCGCTGGTGTTGACCAGCACGATCTCTAGTGGCTGCAGGGTGTGGCCGATGCGGGCCAGCTCAGTCGCTACGTCGGTAGCCTGTACCACGTAGCCGTTGGGGAAGTGGCGAAAGTCCAGCTTTACGCCGGGTTGGAAGCACCAGTTCAGGTCTACCTCGTCGATGGTGATGGCACGCTGGCCACCGTCCATGGTGGAGGCAAAGTGCCAGGGTGCGTCCAGGTGGGTACCGTTGTGGGTGTTCAGCTGCACGTCCTCTACCGCCCAGGCCTCGCCGTCGGGCATGTCTTCTTTTTGCAGGCCGGGGAAGAACTGCGCCATGTCGGGGTAGCTGGTCTGGTGGTCGATGTAGTGGATCGTGGGCCCCAGCCCGGGCGGGTCGGAGGGCACGTCGTTTTCCAGGTGCATGGAGATGTCGATGAAGCTGCGGGGCATGGTTTTCTCTTCAGTGGGTGGTGCCGCCGCACGCGCCGCGCAGCCCGTGGGTGATGAAGCGCACCAGCAGCGGGCCGGTGGTGTCGAAGTCGCCCGGCTGGTTTTGCCCCAGCGACAGGCGTTCGATGCGCTGGTCGTTCACATGGTGCTGCAGCGCGCCCAGCGCGAACTGGTAACACCAGGCGGCCTGGCTGCGGCTGGCTTGCGGCAGCGCAGCGGCGATGGCGTCGATGAAGGCATGGGCCAGCGGGTCGAACAGCTCGCGGATCATGGGTTCGTCGGCCTCCAGGTGGTCGTTCATGCCGCGCGACAGGATGCGCAGAAAGTTGTGCCCCGCAGGCTGCGCCGCCACCGCCAGCACCGGCAGCACAAAGGCTTTGACCACCTCTTCCAGCAGTGCGCCCGGCGCGGCATTGCGCTGGGCGGCGGCCAGGGATTCCAGCCTTTGGCCGATGTAGCCCGCCCGCTGGCGAAAGATGGCGTGGTACAGCGCCAGCTTGGGGCCAAAGTAGTAGCCCACCAGGGCCAGCGGCACTCCGGCCTCGTCGGCAATGTCGCGGATCGACACGCCATGAAAGCCGTGCGTGGCAAACAGCTGTTCGGCGGCCAGCAGGATGTTTTGCTGCCGGTTCGGGGCCAGCGTGTCTTCGCCGGGTTCGGCTGTGGCGCTGCGGGTGGCCGGTGTTTTACGGGGGCTGGGGGTGGGTTTTCGGTTTTGCATAAGCTTGTTTGTACACCTGTACAAGAAAATTGAACACCCGTACAAACACTGATATTAAATAACTACTTTTCTTTGTTGTACGTTCGTACAATTATTGGGCACAACCCACACAACCACCGTATTTTTCGGAGACACACCATGCTGAACCGCCGTCAATTTGCCCAGCTGACCAGCGCTCTTTTGCCTGCCGGGCTGGCCGGCACTGCCAACGCCCAGGCACCCAAGCCTGCGCTGGACATGGCAAAAATCATCTCGGGTTTTCCGCCCGGCGGCACCATCGACGCGCTGGCCCGCCGGGTGGCGGACCGGCTACGGGGCCGCTATGCCAGCACGGTGCTGGTGGAGAACAAGCCCGGTGCGGGTGGGCAGATCGGCATCTTGGCGCTGCGCGATGGCCTGGCCGATGGCAGTGCCTTGCTGCTCACACCGTCGTCCATGCTGTCGATTTACCCCTATACCTACCCCAAGCTGCGCTACACGCTGGACGACCTGGCCCCGGTGTCGCTGGGGGCCACCATGGACCACGGCCTGGCGGTGGGGCCGGGCGTGCCGGACAGCGTTAAAACCCTGAAGGACTTTCTGGTCTGGATCCAGGCCAACCCCGGCCAAGCCAATTACGGTAGCCCCGGCGCAGGCTCCATGCCGCACATGGTGGGCGTTTTGTTGGGTCTGCTTGCCAAGGTGGACCTGCGCCACATCGCCTACCGGGGCACGGTGCCCGGTGTGCAAGACCTGTTGGGCGGTCAGATTTCCGCCTTTTGGGGGCCGATTGGCGACTACCTGCCATACCAAAAGGCGGGCAAACTGCGCGTGCTGGCGATTTCCGCCCCCACCCGTTCGGCCTTTTTGCCGCAGGTGCCTACCTTGGCCGAGCTGGGCTACCCTTTGAGAGTACGCGAGTGGTATGGCTTCTTTCTTCCCGGCAAGGCGACGGCGGATACGGTGCAGCGTGCGTCCGATGCGGTGCAGGCTGTACTGGCCCAGCCTGAAGTGGTGGAATTTGGCAAGCAATACGGTCTGGAGGTCAAACCGTCCAGTGCCACCGAGTTGGCGCACATGCTCAAGAGCGACGCCGACCAGTGGCGCAGTTTGATCAAACAAACCGGGTTTACCGCAGAGTCCTGATGCGCTATCTTTTTTATAGCTTCCTGCGCAGGTGGAATATGCGCTGGAGGCTTTTTTTCTATAAATCTATCGGCGCAGCAATTGCAGCCGCAGTCCCTGGGCCGGGCGCAGGGTGACGTTCAGCACGGGCTGGGGCGCAGCGGTGTCGGCCGGGGCCAGGGTGAAGCGCTGCAGTACCATGGCCGCGACCAGTGCCATTTCGGTGCTGGCAAACAGCTGGCCGATGCAGACCCGGGGGCCGGCACCGAACGGCATGTAGGCGCCGCGCTCCTGGGCTGCCTGGCCCGCCGCAGAAAAACGTTCCGGGTCGAAGCGCTGCGGGTCGGCAAACCAGCGCGGGTCGTGGTGCATGACCCAGGGCGTGATGCGCACCATGGCACCCTTGGGCAGCTGCCAGGGGCCAATCTGCACGGGCTGGATGGCGCGGCGGTTGATCAGCGCCGGGGCGGGCGGGTACAGGCGCATGGTTTCCTTCAACGTTTGCGCCAGGTAGGGCAGGGCGGGCAGGTCGGCGTAGCTGGGGGCGCGGCCGCCCAGCACGGTGTCTACCTCTTGCCGGGCGCGCTGGGCACAGGCGGGGTGGCTGGCCATGGTGTGGCCCCACCAGGTGAGGGCGGCGGCGGTGGTTTCGTGCCCGGCCAGAAAGATGGTCATGCACTGGTCGCGCACCTCCTCAATGCTGAGGGTGCCGCCGTCACCGCCTTCATCGCCTTCATCACGCACGGCCAACAGCATGGCCAGCAGGTCGTGGTGGGGGGCGCTTGGGTGGGTCTGGCGGCGTTGGCTGATGTGGTGGCGCACCAGCCCGTCCAGCACGCGTTTGGCGTGGCCCAGCTTCCATTTGTGCGGCAGCCAGTCGGGCAGGCTGGCGGGCCAGTAAAAGGCTTCCATGCCGGCACGGCTGATGACGCGCACCGCATGTTCGGCCGCCACGGCTTGCTGGCGCACAGCGGGGGTGATTTCCTGGCTGAACAGGGTGCGCAGCACCACGTCCATCGTCAGCTGGGTCACCATATGTTCAAAGTCCAGCGTTTGCGTGGCCTGCGGCGGCAGCGCGTCCAGCGCCTGGTGGGCGGCGGCCACCATGTGCTGCGCGTAGCCGTCCATGCGCTTGGGGCCAAAGCCGGGCTGCAACATACGGCGCTGGCGTTGCCAGACATCGCCCTCGGTCACCAGCACGCTTTGCCCGTGCACCTCGGCAAATACCTGTGTGAAGCGCTCTCTGCGGATGAAGTTGCGGGCCTGGTCCACCAGCACCTCGCGGACCCAGTCGGGCCGGAAGAAGTCGTAGATGGTTTCTTGGGCGATGCGCGTGAATACCGCGTCGCCGTAGCTAGCCTGCATGCGCTGGACCTCGCCCAGATAGTCGCGGTGTAGCTGGCGCAGCAGCGGCAGGCCGAACAGGCGGTGTGGTGGGCCGGGGGGTAAGGTGCGCTTGGTCATGGTCGGTACTTTGGTGCGTTCAGCGGCCGCCGTAATGATCGATTGCGACAAGGGAGCGGGACTCCCGTGAAGTCTACGAACCCCTTTGGGTCCCCTGCGCGGCCTTGGCGATCTGTAAGCGTCTGTCATTCTGCCACCGCGAAGCCCTGGATTGACCTGCGGAAATAGCCGTGCACAATTGCTTACATGTCACTTCTATTCACCGTGCCCGCCGTGCTGGACGTCGAAGCCTCGGGCTTTGGCCGCCGCAGTTATCCAATTGAAGTGGGCGGTGCGTTGTCTGATGGCACGACTTTCTGCACCCTGATCAAACCCGAGCCCGAATGGACCCACTGGGACCCGCAGGCCGAGCAATTGCACCGTATCTCTCGCGACCTGACGCTGCGGGTGGGCCGATCGGCCCTGGAGGTGGCGCAGCTGCTGAATACCCAGCTGCGTGGCCAGACGGTGTATTCCGACGGCTGGGCCAACGACTACACCTGGATCAACGGTTTGTTTGACGCGGTGGACCTGAGCCCGTACTTCAAGCTGGACAACCTGCGCTCCCTGCTGCGCGAAGACGAGGCCGACCGCTGGCACGACGTGAAGCAGCAGGTCAGCGAAGAACTGGGCGAGCAGCGCCACCGTGCCAGCAGCGATGCCCTTTTGCTGCAGCGTACGCTGCAGCGCCTGATGGAGCAGCGGATTTAGCTGCTGCGCATTAGGTGGTCAAACGCACCTAGCGCGGCCTTGGCCCCATCGCCCGCCGCGATGATGATCTGCTTGAACGGCACGGTGGTGGCATCGCCCGCAGCAAACACACCGGGCACCGAGGTTTGGCCCCGGTTGTCGACGATGATTTCGCCGTGCTTGCTCAGCTCCACCGTGCCCTTGAGCCATTCGGTGTTGGGCACCAGGCCGATCTGCACGAAGCAGCCTTCCAGCGCGATGTGGTGGCTCTCGCTGCTGACACGGTCGGTGTAGGTCAGGCCATTGAGCTTGCTGCCGTCGCCGGTCAGCTCGGTGGTCTGCGCCGACAGGTGCACGGTCACATTGGGCAGGCTGTGCAGCTTTTT
>CANFZJ010000047.1 GCA_947451445.1 Comamonadaceae bacterium | reverse complement strand
GGCAATATTTTCCGTGGTGTGGCGGGCGGCTCGGTCGGTATGGACCGCGCCACCGCCGACTACATGGGCATGCTGGCCACTGTGATGAATGCGCTGGCCCTGGCCGACGCCATGAACAAGGCTGGTTTGACCGCCCGTGTGATGTCCGCCATTGCCATCGACCAGGTGGTCGAACCCTATGTGCGTCCCAAAGCGTTGCAGTACCTGGAAGAAGGCAAAGTGGTGGTGTTCGCCGCTGGCACGGGCAACCCGTTTTTCACCACCGACACGGCTGCTGCTCTGCGTGGTGCCGAGATTGGCGCTGAAATCGTGCTCAAGGCCACCAAGGTCGATGGCGTATACACCGCTGACCCCAAAAAAGACCCCGCCGCTACCCGTTACGCCACGCTGTCGTTTGACGAAGCCATGGGCCAAAACCTGGGCATCATGGACGCCACTGCTTTTGCGTTGTGCCGCGACCAGAAGCTCCCCATCAAGGTGTTCTCCATCTTCAAGCATGGCGCGTTAAAGCGTGTGGTCATGGGCGAAGACGAAGGCACGCTGGTGCACGCTTGATTTGGACTTGCACAGCGCCCGCCTGAAGGGCCACCGGCCCGCCAGTCAGGCGCTGCGCAAGTCTTATAGATATTCGTTCTGGAGTGAACATGACTATTGCTGACGTAAAAACCAATTTGCAAGCCAAGATGGACCAGTCCATCACGGCGTTTAAAAACAACCTGACCAAGATCCGCACCGGCCGCGCCAACCCGGCCTTGCTGGACAGCGTGCAGGTGGATTACTACGGCTCCATGGTGCCGATCACCCAGGTGGCCAATGTGTCGCTGATTGACTCGCGCACCATCGGCGTGCAGCCGTGGGAAAAAAACATGGCTTCCAAAGTGGAAAAAGCCATCCGTGACAGCCACCTAGGTTTGAACCCTGCGTCTATGGGGGACTTGATCCGCGTGCCCATGCCCGCCATGAGCGAAGAGCGCCGCAAGGAGCTCACCAAGCTGGCCCGCACCGAAGGCGAGAGCGCTAAGATCATCGTGCGCAATGTGCGTCGTGACGCGAATGAGGCCGTCAAGAAACTGGTCAAAGACAAACTGGCCTCGGAAGACGACCAAAAGCGCTCCGATACCGACGTGCAAAAAACCACCGACCGCTATATCGCTGAAATCGACCAACTCGTCGTAGCCAAAGAAGCCGACATCATGGCCGTCTGATTCTGATGGCCGCTGCATCCGTTCCCCATCACATTGCGGTCGTCATGGACGGTAATGGCCGTTGGGCCAACCGGCGCTTTATGCCGCGCTTGGCGGGTCACCACCAGGGGGTGGAGTCGCTGCGGCGCTGTGTGCAGGCCTGTCTGGACCGCAACGTGGGCGTGCTCACGGTGTTTGCCTTCTCATCCGAAAACTGGAACCGTCCAGAGGATGAGGTGTCGGGCCTGATGTCGCTGATGGTCAGTGTGCTGGCCAAGGAAGTCGTCAAGCTCAAGGCCAACGGTGCGCAGCTGCACTTTGTCGGTAACCTGTCGGCGTTGTCTGACAAGGTGCGCAATGGCTTGTTGGCGGCGGAGCAAGAAACCGCTGGCAACCACACATTGGTGTTGAACATCTGCTTCAACTACGGCGGCCGCTGGGACATCGCCCAGGCCGCGCAAAAGCTGGCCGCTGCCGGTGAGCCGATTACCGAGCAAAGCCTGGACCGCGCCATGGCCCTGGCCCATTCGCCCGACCCGGACCTGCTGATCCGCACCGGTGGTGAATTCCGCATCAGCAACTTCCTGCTCTGGCAAGTGGCCTATTCTGAAATGGTCTTCAGCGACAAGCTGTGGCCCGAGTTTGACGAAGCCGCGCTGGACGAAGCGATTGCCACCTACAACCGCCGCGAACGCCGCTTTGGCAAAACCTCGGAGCAGGTGACTGCTCCCACCTAGTTCATTCCATGCTGCTGCAACGCGTTATCACGGCCATTGTCTTGTTGGCCATTCTTTTGCCCGCGTTGTTCTACCCCGCGCCTGAACCGCTGTGCCTGTTGGCCATCGTGGCCATTGCCTGTGCCACTTGGGAATGGGGGCGCATGAATGGCATGACGCAGCCCAAGTCGGTGGCGCTGGCGCTGGCCATGGTGTTTGCCTGCCTGCTGTCGTGGATCATGGGTCTGCTGACGGCCCATACGCCGACGCTGTGGACCATTGCGGGCGCGGCCTGGGTGCTGGTCGGCGGCTGGCTGCTACGCAACGGGGTGAACGGCTGGAGTGCCATCGACAAGGTGCTGCGCGGCATATTCGGTTTTGCTGCACTGTGGCTGGCGTGGTTGGCTATTTGCCAAGCGCGGGTAGTGGGTACCAACTTTTTGCTGTCATTGATGGTGCTGGTCTGGGTGGCCGACATTTCGGCCTACTTCGCCGGTCGCGCCTTCGGTACCCGGTTATTTAAAAACAAACTTGCTCCCGCCATCAGCCCCGGCAAAAGCTGGGAGGGCGTGTGCGGTGGCATGCTGGGCGTGCTGCTGCTGGCCGGCGTTTGGGTCTGGGCCGACAGCGCCTGGCAGGCCCCGGTCGCCAGCCTGTACACCCGGCTGGCCCGGCACAGTGGCGTGCTGCTGGTGCTGGCCGCGCTGTTCATGGCGGCCATGAGCGTGGTGGGCGACCTGGTGGAGTCGTTG
Source organism: Comamonadaceae bacterium (assembly GCA_947451445.1). Lineage (GTDB taxonomy): Bacteria > Pseudomonadota > Gammaproteobacteria > Burkholderiales > Burkholderiaceae_C > Rhodoferax_B. The sequence continues at coordinate 10,393 of CANFZJ010000047.1, read as the reverse complement.
GTCAAACGCAGTGCGGGCTTCAAAGACAGCAGCGGCCTATTGCCCGGCCACGGCGGCGTGCTGGACCGGGTGGACGCCTTGCTGCCCACCTTGCCGCTGGGGATGATGCTGCTTTCCACATTGGGCTAAGGACGCACGCATGCCACAGATGTTGACGATTTTGGGCTCTACCGGTTCGGTGGGTACCAGTACCTTGGATGTGGTGGCGCGCCACCCAGGCCGTTTCCAGGTTTTTGCCCTGACGGCTGCCACCCAGGTGGACCTGATGCTGGCGCAGTGCGCCCAGTTCAAGCCGCGTTTTGCCGTGATGGCCAGCGTGCCGCACGCCCAGCTGCTGGCCGAAAAAATCAAGCAAAATGACCTTCCAACGCAGGTTCTATCTGCGGGAGCAGCTATCGAAATGGTAGCGTCGCATGCAGAGGTGGATGCCGTCATGGCGGCGATCGTCGGTGCGGCGGGTCTGCCCCCGTGCATGGCTGCAGCCCGGGCGGGTAAGCGCCTGCTGCTGGCCAATAAAGAGGCCTTGGTGGTAGGCGGTGATGTGTTTCTGGCCGCAGTGCGTGACGGCGGGGCGATGCTTTTGCCCATCGACAGCGAGCATTCGGCCGTGTTCCAGTCGCTGCCCGAAGACCCGGCCACCTGGCCCCGGCGGATTGAGAAGATCATGCTCACCTCGTCCGGCGGTCCGTTTCGCACCCGCGACCCGGCCACGCTGCGCGACGTGACGCCTGAGCAGGCCTGTGCCCACCCCAACTTTGCGATGGGCCGCAAGATTTCAGTCGATTCGGCCACGATGATGAACAAGGCCTTGGAGGTGATCGAGGCCAAGTACCTGTTTGGCGTCGCACCCGAGCAGATCGAGGTGGTCATCCATCCGCAGCAAATCATCCACTCGATGGTGCAGTTCCACGACGCGTCGGTGATGGCCCAGCTGGGCACGCCCGATATGCGCGTGCCGATTGCCTACGGCCTGTCCTGGCCCGAGCGCATTGAGAGCGGCACGGCGCGGCTGGACTTCTCCAAGATGGCGGCCATGACGTTTGAAGTGCCGGATTTTCAGCGCTTCCCTTGCTTGCAGCTGGCTTGGGACAGTCTGCGCGCGCCATCGGGTACCTGTGCCGTGCTGAACGCGGCCAACGAGGTGGCGGTGGCCGCCTTTCTGGACCGGCGCATCCGTTTCGACCAAATTCAGCACATCCTGCTTGCAACTTTGGCGGCGGTGGCCCCCTCCAAGCCGCAGACGCTGGAGGATTTGCTGGCGTTGGACGCGCAAACCCGCGCCGTCGCGCAGCAGGCCGCATCCCGCCTGTCTACCTGATATCCAAGGAGCGTCATGCTGACCCTTGTAGCTTTCATCGTTGCGTTGGGCCTGCTGATTGCTGTGCACGAATACGGCCACTACCGCGTGGCGGTGGCCTGCGGCGTTAAGGTGCTGCGCTTCTCGGTCGGCTTTGGCAAACCCCTGTTGCGCTGGCAGCCCAAGGGCTCTCCCACCGAATTCGTGCTGGGCGCTTTCCCGCTGGGCGGATACGTGAAGATGCTGGACGAACGCGAGGCTCCGGTAGCAGCAGACGAGCGCCACCTGGCCTTCAATACCCAGTCTTTGCCCAAGCGCGCCGCGATTGTGGCAGCCGGCCCGGCGGCTAATTTGCTGCTGGCGGTGCTGCTGTACGCCATCGTCAACTGGAGCGGGGTGGAAGAACTCAAGGCGATTCTGGCCAGCCCCAGCATTGGCTCGGTAGCAGACAAAGCCGGGGTTCAGGGTGGCGAGCTGGTCACCCGTGCCGGCTGGGACGGTGACGCACTGGAGGCCGTTGGCTCGTTTGACGACTTGCGCTGGCTGTTGACCCGGGGCGCGCTGGAGGGTCGCGATGTGCGGCTGGAGCTGGCCACGTCGGAGCAGGGCCCGCGCCGTGAAGTGCGCATGGCCTTGGGGGGGCTGCACGCCCAGGACGCTGACGCCCAGCTGTTTCGCTCCATTGGTGTGGTGGGGCCTTGGACCCGCCCCGTGCTGGGCGAGGTGGTGGCCGATGGTGCTGCTGCCCGGTCTGGTCTGCGCAGCGGAGACCTGGTGCTGCAGGTGGGCACGACCCGTATCGTCGATGGCCAGCAGTTGCGCGCCACCATCCGCAGCTCACTGGTCAATGGACAAGCGGTGGAGCGGGTCTGGCGGGTTGAGCGGGCTGGTCAACTGCTGGACATTCCCGTGACCCCCGATGTCAAACCCGATGGCCTGGAGTCGATTGGCCGCATCAGCGCTTATGTGGGCGCGCCGCCCGCCCTGCTGACCATCCACTACGGCCCGCTGGACGGCATTTGGCGTGGCATGGAGCGCACCTGGGAGGTGTCTGGCCTGACGTTGCGCATGATGGGCCGCATGCTGGTGGGCGAGGCATCCCTTAAAAATCTGAGTGGCCCCTTGTCGGTGGCCGAATACGCGGGTAAGTCGGCCAGCATGGGTTTCACCCAGTACCTGATTTTTCTGGCTTTGATCAGCGTCAGCCTGGGTGTGCTGAACCTGCTGCCTGTACCTATCCTCGACGGTGGGCACCTGTTGTATTATCTTTGGGAGGCCGTGACCGGCAAGAGCGTGTCCGATGCCTGGATGGAGCGCTTGCAACGCGGCGGCGGCGCCGTTCTCCTGGTGATGATGTCGATTGCGCTGTTCAACGATGTCACCCGCCTCTTTGGTTAACTTGCATGAATCTGACGGCAGAGCCGATCTGGAGCATGCAAGTTAATTCACGTTAACACTCAAACGCTAAACTGCGGCGCAGCTTTAGCCAGACCCTTATTCATGAAAAATCACTTTAATAGCTTTCGCCTCCGTACTTTGTCTGCGGCCGTGGCGCTGGTGTTTGTGGCCCATTCGACTTGGGCCGTGACCCCGTTTGCCGTGCGTGACATCCGTATTGAAGGCTTGCAGCGCGTGGAGCCGGGCACGGTGTTCGCGTCCCTGCCGTTCCGCGTGGGCGATACCTATAACGACGACCAAGGCTCGGCGGCCATCCGCACACTGTTTGCTTTGGGCTTGTTCAAGGACGTGCGGTTGGAGGTAAGTGGCGACGTACTGGTGGTGGTGGTGGAAGAACGGCCTACGATTGCCGAGGTGGAGTTTGTCGGTTCCAAAGAGTTCGACAAAGACGCACTCAAAAAATCCATGCGCGATGTGGGCTTGGCCGATGGCCGTCCGTTCGACAAAGCACTGGCCGACCGCGCCGAGCAAGAGCTGAAGCGCCAGTACATCAATAAAAGCCTGTACGCTGCCGAGGTGGTCACCACCGTGACCCCGGTGGAGCGCAACCGCGTCAACCTGACCTTCAGCATTACCGAAGGCGAGCCCGCCAAGATCAAAGACATTCACATCGTGGGAGCCAAGGCCTTTAGCGAGTCCACGCTGCGCAACCAGTTTGAACTGAACACCGGCGGTTGGCTCAGTTGGTATACCAAGTCGGACCGCTACACCCGCGCCAAGTTGAATGCCGATATTGAGACGCTGCGCTCGTACTACTTGTCGCGTGGCTACCTCGAATTTAAGGTCGACTCCACCCAGGTGGCGATTTCGCCGGACAAACAAAGCATGTCGATCACCGTCAATGTGACCGAAGGCGAGCGCTTTGTGGTGTCCGCCGTCAAATTGGAAGGCAATTATTTGGGCAAGGAAAACGAGTTCAAGTCCCTCGTCAGCATCAAACCCGGCGAGGCTTACAACGCCGACTTGGTTGCCAAGACTACCAAGGCCTTCAAAGACAGTTTTGGTGGTTTTGGTTTTGCGTTTGCGCAGGTGGAGGCCCGTCCCGAAATTGACCGCACGACCAACCGGGTGGTGCTGGTAATGCAGGCAGAGCCGTCACGCCGTGCCTATGTGCGCAAGGTGAATGTGGCGGGCAACAGCCGTACCCGCGACGAGGTGATCCGCCGCGAGTTTCGCCAGCTGGAATCGTCTTGGTATGACGGCGACAAAATCAAGCTGTCGCGCGACCGGGTGGACCGCCTGGGCTTCTTCAAGGATGTGGGTGTAGAGACGCAAGACGTGGCGGGCTCGGCCGACCAGGTAGATCTGCAGATCAACGTCGAGGAAAAGCCCTCCGGCAGTATCCAGCTAGGCGCAGGCTTCTCCAGCGCCGAAAAGGTGTCGCTGTCGTTTGCCATCAAGCAAGAAAATGCTTTTGGTTCGGGCAACTATCTGGGCCTGGAGGTCAACACCAGTAAATACAACCAGGCCGTGGTGGTCAGCACGGTGGACCCGTACTTCACTACCAATGGCATTTCTCGTTCCATCGACCTGTACCACCGCGCCACCAAGCCTTATAGCGACCAGGGCGGCAACTACCAGCTGGTGACCCAGGGCGCCAGCATCCGTTTTGGCGTACCGTTCAGCGAGCTGGATACGGTGTATTTTGGCGGCGGGCTGGAGCGCACCACCATCAAGCCCGGCACCAATATTCCTGCCGCGTACCTGGCCTATGCCGACGAATTCGGCTACACCAGTTCTGCAGTTCCTTTGACGATTGGCTGGTCCCGTGATGACCGTGACAGCACCCTGGCACCCAGTACCGGCGTCTACCAGCGGCTCAATGGCGAGTTGGGTGTCCTGGGCGATGCGCACTACACCCGCAGCAACTACCAGTACCAGCAGTACATACCGCTGAACAAGCAATTCACGCTGGCCTTCAACGGTGAGCTAGGCTGGGGCAAGGGCCTGGGTGGACGCCCATTCCCGGTGTTCAAGAACTTCTATGGCGGTGGTCTGGGCTCGGTGCGTGGTTTTGAGCAGGGCACCTTGGGCCCGCGCGATGTGACGGGTTCGGTGATTGGCGGACCGAAGAAATTCACGCTGAATACCGAAATCCAGTCGCCATTCCCCGGTGCTGGCAATGACCGCACCTTGCGCCTGTTTGCCTTTGGTGACCTGGGCAATGTGTTCGGTGATGCAGAAAAAGTGAGCTTTGCCGAAACGCGTGCATCGGTCGGTGTGGGTTTGAGCTGGATTTCTCCGGTGGGTCCGCTGCGTCTGGCTTACGCCAAGCCCGTACGCAAGTTTGCTGGCGATAGAATCCAGGCCTTGCAATTCCAAATAGGTACGTCTTTCTAATGAAGAACTTTCTACGCCAATGCGGATCAGGCATTTTGTTCGGGGCCATGCTGCTGTCTGCCCACGCGCAGGCGGACGAATTCCGTGTCGGATTCGTCAATACCGACCGTATCTTTCGCGAGTCCGCTGCAGCCAAAGCCGCCCAGTCCAAACTGGAAGCGGAATTTGCCAAGCGCGAAAAAGAGTTGAACGACGCTGGAACCGTGTTGAAGACCGCCTCTGACAAGTTCGAGCGTGAAGCGACGACCCTGGCCGAGAGCCAGCGCGCCTCGCGCCAGAAGCAATTGGTCGAGCAAGACCGTGACTTTCAGCGTAAGCGCCGTGAGTTCCAGGAAGACCTGAACTCGCGCAAAAACGAAGAGTTGCAGCAGGTGCTGGAAAAAGCCAACAAGGTCATCAAGCTGGTTGCCGAAACCGAAAAGTACGACGCCGTGCTGCAAGAGGCCGTCTACATCAACCCCAAGTACGACATCACGGACAAGGTCATCAAGGCCCTGAACGGTAGCAAGTAATCTTTCAAGAAGGGCCCCAAGATGGCGCTGCGTTTAGGCGCGATAGTGGAAGCCCTGGGGGGCGTGTTGCACGGTGATCCAGAGTTGTCTATCACCGGCATCGCGCCGCTGGAAGTGGCGCAGCCGGCTCAACTGGCCTTCCTCAGCAATCCCAAATACCAGCAGCAGCTGGTGCATTCCCAAGCCGGTTGCGTCATCGTCGGCCCGGCCCAGCAGGATGTAGCCTTGGCACGTGGTGCCTGCATCGTGGCCGACAACCCCTATCTGTATTTCGCCAAAGTCACCCAGCTGTGGAAGCGCCAGCATGCCACGGCGCAGGCCTCTGGCATCCACCCCAGTGCGGTGATCGACCCCCTGGCGGTGGTGGACCCCAGCGCCAGCATTGGCCCGCTTTGCGTGGTCGAGCGCGGTGCACGCATTGGGGCGGGCACGGTGCTCAAGTCCCGCGTCACCGTGGGAGAAGACTGCAGCGTGGGGGCGCACTGTCTGCTGCACGCGGGCGTGGTCATCGGGGCGGATGGTTTTGGCTTCGCGCCGAATGCCGGAGCCTGGGAAAAGATCGAGCAGCTCGGCGCAGTCCGCATCGGTGACAACGTGGAAATCGGCGCCAATACCTGTATTGACCGGGGTGCGCTGCTTGATACGGTGATCGAAAACGGTGTCAAGCTCGACAACCTGATCCAGATTGGCCACAACGTGCACATCGGCGCACACACCGCCATGGCCGGGTGTGTGGGTGTGGCGGGCAGTGCCCGCATCGGTGCCCATTGCACAGTCGGCGGCGGAGCGATTGTGCTGGGCCATTTGACCCTGGCCGACCACGTGAACATCTCCGCCGCCACGGTTGCCACGCGTTCCATCAGCAAGCCGGGCCACTACACCGGCATGTTCCCGATTGACGACAATGCGCAGTGGGAAAAAAATGCAGCTTCTCTCAAGCAACTCAGCAGCCTGCGTGACCGCCTGAAGGCAGTCGAAAAAACCTTAGAACAACTCCAACAGAGCCCCGATACACCATGATGGACATCCACCAAATCCTGAAGCAACTGCCGCACCGTTACCCCTTTTTGATGGTGGACCGGGTGTTGAGCATCGAAAAATCCAAGTCCATCCGGGCGCTGAAAAACGTTACCATCAACGAGCCGTTTTTTGAAGGCCACTTCCCGCGCCGCCCGGTCATGCCCGGCGTGCTGATGCTGGAAGCGCTGGCCCAGGCTGCGGCCCTGCTGGCGTTTGACGCTCTGGGCAAATCGCCTGACGACGATACGGTGTACTACTTTGCCGCCATCGACAACGCCCGCTTCAAGCGCCCGGTGGAACCCGGCGACCAGTTGCTGCTGAACGTAGAGCTGGTGCGCATGAAGGCCGGTATTTTCAAATTCAAGGCCCAGGGCCTGGTGGGCGACGAGCTGGCGGTTGAGGCCGAGCTGACCTGCGCCATGCGCAGCATTGCGTAAAGGCTGGACGTGACAGCCATCCACGCCACCGCCGTGGTGGACCCGCAGGCGCAATTGCACCCGTCGGTCACAGTAGGCCCGTACACGGTCATCGGCCCGCACGTCAAAGTCGGCGCGGGTACCACCATTGGCCCGCACTGCGCCATTGAAGGCCACACCACCATCGGCACGGACAACCGGATCTTCCAGTTCAACTCGCTGGGGGCGGTGCCGCAGGACAAAAAATATGCCGGTGAACCCACCGAGCTCGTGATTGGCGACCGCAACATCATCCGCGAGTTCTGTACCTTCAACCTGGGTACGGTGCAAGACGTGGGCGTGACCCGCATCGGCGACGACAACTGGGTCATGGCCTACGTGCACATCGCGCACGACTGCCAACTGGGTAACCAGATCACCATGGCCAACAACACCACGTTGGCCGGGCATGTGCAAGTGGGCGACTGGGCCACCATCGGCGGCCTGACCGGTGTGCTGCAGCGCATGCGCATCGGTGCCCACACGATGGTCGGTTTTGCCAGCCACGTCGCCAAAGACATTCCGCCCTTCATGGTGGTGGACGGCAACCCGCTGGCCGTGCGGGCGGTGAACCTGGTCGGCCTGAAGCGGTGCGACTTTTCGGACGCGCGCCTGCGGGCCATCCGCGAGATGCACAAATTCCTTTACCGTCAAGGCAAAACCTTGGAAGAGGCGCGCACCGCCATCCAGGCACTGGCGGCCGCAGTGCCCGAGGCTGCGGCAGATGTGGTTTTGATGGACAACTTTCTCGCAAGCTCTGTCAGCGGCATTGCGCGCTAATGGCACCTCGCATTGCCATGGTGGCCGGCGAGGCGTCTGGCGACTTGCTGGCGGGCTTGGTGCTGGACGGGCTGCGCCAACGCTGGCCTGACCTGCAATCCAGTGGCATCGGCGGCCCGCAGATGGCGAAGCGCGGCTTCCAGGCCGCCTGGCCGAGCGAAAAGCTGGCCGTGCACGGCTACAACATGGACGTTTTTCTGCGCCTGTACGAGCTGCTGGGCATCCGCAAGCAGCTGCGTGAGCGGCTGCAGCGCGACCGCCCCAGCGTCTTCATCGGCGTGGACGCGCCCGACTTCAACCTGGGGCTGGAGGCGGCGCTGAAAGCCCAGGGTATCCCGACCGTGCATTTCATCTGCCCGTCGATCTGGGCCTGGCGTGCCGACCGGGTGGAAAAAATTCGCCACGCGGCCGACCACGTGCTGTGCATCTTCCCGTTCGAGCCGGCCTTGCTGGCCGAGCACGGCATTGCCGCCACCTACGTCGGCCACCCGCTGGCCAGCGTCATCCCGCTAGAGCCCGACCGCACAGCCGCACGGCAGAAGCTGGGTTTGGGCGCGGACGACGATGTGGTGGCGATCCTGCCCGGCAGCCGCCGGTCCGAGATCAAGTATCTGGCTTTACGGTTCTTTCAGGCTGCAGCGCAGATGCTGATTGCGCGACCAGCTATCAAATTTGTAGTTCCCGCGATTCCTTCGTTGCAAGAGCAGATCGAAGCGATGGCAGCGCAGGCGGGTTTGGCCGGGCGCGTGCAGATCGTCACCGGCCAGTCGCACACCGTGCTGGCTGCCTGCGACGCCACGTTGATCGCCAGCGGCACGGCCACGCTGGAGGCCGCGCTGTTCAAGCGGCCCATGGTCATCGCCTACAACATGCACTGGCTGTCGTGGAAGCTGATGCAGCGCAAGCAGCTGCAGCCTTGGGTCGGCCTGCCCAACATCTTGTGCCGCGACTTCGTGGTGCCCGAGCTATTGCAAGATGCCGCCACGCCCCAGGCGCTGGCCGCAGCCACCTTGCAATGGCTGGACGCCAAAGGCTCTGCGAGAATCGCGGCCCTCGAAGCCCAATTTACCGCGCTACACCACAGTTTGCAGCGCGACACCGCACTGCTTGCCACCGATGCCATCCAAAAAATTATTGAAGCCTGAGCAAGCCACGCTGGCCTGGAGCACCCACGGCCTGGTCGCAGGTGTGGACGAAGCCGGGCGTGGGCCGTTGGCCGGGCCCGTAGTGGCTGCCGCCGTGATCCTGGACGCGCGCCAGCCCATCAGCGGACTGGCCGATTCCAAAAAGCTGACCGCCAAGCGCCGCGAGCAGCTGTTTGATGAAATCATGGCCAAAGCCCTGTGCTGCTCCATCGCCGAAGCCAGCGTGGCAGAAATTGAGCAACACAACATCCTGCAAGCCACCATGCTGGCCATGCAGCGCGCCGTGGAGGGCCTGCGCCTCAAGCCCGGCCACGTGCTGGTCGATGGCAACCGCCTGCCTACCTTGAGCATGACCAGCGACGCCATCGTCAAAGGCGATGCCCTGGTGCCCGCTATCTCTGCCGCCTCCATCCTGGCCAAGGTGACCCGTGACCGCTGGTGTGCCCAGGTCGATCTGGACTACCCGCAGTACGGCTTTGCCGGGCACAAGGGCTACGGCACGGCGGCGCACTTGGCTGCTTTGCAAGTCCACGGCGCCTGCCCGCTGCACCGCAAAACGTTTGCCCCGGTCACGGCGGTATTGAAATGAGTTCTGATCCCATCGTTCACATCCAGTCGCGCGACAACCCGCTGCTCAAAGAGCTGCGCCGTCTGTCGCAAGACAGCACCGCCTACCGCAAACAGGGCCGGGTTTGGCTCGAAGGCGACCACCTGTGCCGCGCCGCGTTGGCCCGGGGCTGGAAGCCCGCGCTGGCGGTATTTAAAGAGTCTTTTTGGCCTCTGGCGCAGGTGCAATATGCGCAAGCAGCTATTAAAACGATAGTAATGGCCGATGCACTGTTCGCCGACCTCAGCAGCCTGGAGTCGCCTGCCCAGATGGGTTTTGTGGTGGACCTGCCTGCCGCTATCGCCATCGACCCGCTGGCCGCCAGTGTGGTGCTGGACCGGGTGCAGGACGCAGGCAATGTCGGCTCCATCTTGCGCAGCGCCGGGGCTTTTGGCTTCAAACAGGTCATCGCCCTCAAAGGGTCCGCTGCGTTGTGGAGCCCCAAAGTGCTGCGGGCGGGCATGGGCGCGCATTTTGGCCTGCGCCTGATCGAAGGCCTGGAGCCCGAAGCGCTGGACGTGCTGGCCGTGCCGCTGGTCGTCACCAGCTCCCACCAGGGCCATTTTTTGCATGAAAAAGCGCCACCTTTCCCTTGCGCGCTGGCTATGGGCCACGAAGGGCAGGGCGTCGGCCCGGCCTTGCAAGCCCGCGCCAGCGTGGCGGTGCGCATTGCCCAGCCGGGCGGCGAGGAGTCGCTCAACGTGGCGGCAGCGGCAGCGATTTGTTTGCATATGGCGTCGCTCGGCGTCGGGCTGGGCGCTTGACGCTGTAGCAGGGGG
>CANFZJ010000046.1 GCA_947451445.1 Comamonadaceae bacterium | reverse complement strand
CTTTGGCAAAGCGCGCCCAGTCAATGTGCAAGCTGTAGGCCGAAGCGCCTGCAATGATCAGCTTGGGGCGGGTCTCGCGGGCCTTGGCTTCCATCGCTTCGTAGTCGATGGCTTCTTGGGCATCCAAACCGTAGCTCACCACGTTGAACCACTTGCCGCTCATGTTCAGCGCCATGCCGTGGGTCAGGTGACCACCTTCGGCCAGGCTCATGCCCATGATGGTGTCGCCGGGCTTCAGGAAGGCCAGGAACACGGCTTCGTTGGCGGATGCGCCGCAATGCGGCTGCACGTTGGCGGCTTCGGCACCGAAGATTTGTTTGACGCGGTCAATTGCCAGTTGCTCGGCGATGTCCACATATTCGCAGCCACCGTAGTAGCGGCGGCCGGGATAGCCTTCGGCATATTTGTTGGTGAGCTGCGATCCTTGCGCGGCCATGACGGCGGGCGAGGCGTAGTTTTCACTGGCGATCAGCTCGATGTGGTGTTCCTGGCGGGTGTTTTCCAGCTGGATGGCGGCGAACAGCTCAGGGTCGGTTTGTTCAATCAAGATGCGGCGGTCGTACATGGCAGTCCTTGTCAAGCGAGGGGCTTTGGGTGGAGGTGCCCAGGCGAACGGCTGAACGCCAGCACTTACGTTAGGCAACTTTCATGTTTCGAATCGGCTGCGCCGTCAAAGCTTTGAAAATTGGTGCTGGCGGTACGCTTCCTAGTGGTTGCCCACAGGGCCTTGCGGAGAAGGTCGCTGTGGTGGTCCACGTCAGCATGGGCACTTTTAAAGGGTTAAAAGTGCCACGCCTATCGCCAGTTGCGTACCTGGCTAGTGTAGCGGACGCTTAGTAGGCGGTCAGCAACGCTACTTTTTCATCGGCTTGGGCCACGGGCTTGGTTACGGCAGCAGCCCGCACTACGGTGGATGCATTCCGGCCAGCGGCGACTTGCTGCAGACGGCCATGTTCGGCCATCACCTTGCCTGCGTAGCCGCCATCGTCCTGGATATTGGCGGCACCCACGTAGTAGCGCAGGCCGCCCTCAATGGAGCCCGCGCGGGAAATGCATTCTTGCAACACCTTGACGCCCACGCGCAGGTTGGTTAGCGGGTCAAACGCGGCCAGCTTGCCGCCGAAAACTTCGTATTTCTCGGTGTGTACACGGGTCATCACCTGCATCAGGCCCTGGGCTCCCACCGCGCTCTGGGCGAAAGGGTTAAAGCCGGACTCGATGGCCATGACGGCCAGAATCAGCGTGGGGTCGAGCTTGGCGCGGCGGCCCAGGTCATAGGCCTCTGCCACCAGCGCGCTGACCGGTTCGGCCGCGACATGGTATTTTTTGCTCAGCCAGTAGGCTACGGCGGCCTGCTGTTTGGGCAGGTCTTGCGGGTTGCTGGCGGTGGCGCGGTCTACCGCGTCCATTGACACCTCTTCGGTGTCGGTGCCAGTGCTGTCCACCTGGCGCTCTTGCAACCAGCCCATCAGTTGGACTTCTGCCACTTGGCGCAGATCGGGCCGGGCGGTCATGGTGACCACGCCAAAAGCCACCAACAAGCCCAGCAGGGCAAAACCGTTGTGGGTAATTTCAAAAAAGCCTTGGGCGATGTCGGCGGCGAAAGTTCGCAGCCCTTGGCCCATCTTGTGTAACGCTGTCATAGCACTCCTCGTCTCGCGAAGGCCTGGGGCGACTGGATTGCGTTGCGCAATTCGCTTAGGGCACTTCGATTGGGTTCGTCGCCATCAATGTGCTGCGTGGCCTGTATGTCGGAGGCAGCGGTTTGACTGGTGCCGGAGGTCGGCGGCGGGTTCGGGTTGTCCCTAGTCTATGGGGGGGACGGCGAATTCTAGGAGGACTATTAATATCGAGTCAAGAATATGAAGTTGGTTTGTTATTCTAAATTTGAATAACAAATGCTGAAAATGGGCAAAAAATGGCGATTTCTGTGCTGCCACCTGCGCATGTCCAGTGTGGTGCGCTGGGCGGGTTGGTGGCGTGCTGCTGCTACGTTAATGGAAGCAAGCCACGCCGGTATGGCTGGCGCTAAGCGAGGGGGGCTTGTGTAGTTGTGCCTGAACGCATTGGTCTGGTGGGGGCGCTGTGAGGCAATGCCTGGGCATTTTTTGGAACGGTGTGTATACCAAAAGAATGAAACTTAAATTTACCTGCCTAAACCCCCGAATAAGCGGTCAATTTTGTGCAAACCGCATCTCAAATACGCGGGGCTGCACCATTTTTATGCCCGTCTAGTACGCTTTTTGCGTAAGTTTTGTCAAGGAAATTGGCTTAATCAGCGGCGGTTTACGCATTGAAAAGTAGATTTGCAATACGGGCAGGCATCGCTTAAATTGACATCGCCTGCTTCAACAGGCGCTCACCGGTAGGAGCCAGTGCCACCTGACATTTTGCGATGGTGGTATGCAGCAGCCCCGGTACTATATGGAGGCAATCTCTTGCCTTCAAAGCAATGGGGGACATCAATCTCTCCCTTGCAACCCCAGACGGCATGGACTGCGAAGTCCGCCGTCAAGCCCGGCGGCCAGGATCACTCCCTACCGTCCGGGCTTTCATTTTTTGGGCTCTCCTGCGGCGGAGTGCTCTATACGCGTGGTTTTACCCTGTGGCATCGGTTGCGTCTGGCGGCAAAATGCCCGCTATGACCTTCGACTTTCTTTCCAAAAATAAATGGTTGCGCCGCGCGCTCTGGGCGCTGGCGACTTTGTTGCTACTGTGGGCCTTGGCCTGGCTGGCAGTGCCGTATCTGGTGAAAAGCCAGGCGGAAAAAATCGGCAGTGCCAAGCTGGGCCGCCAAGTACAGGTGGGCCATGTGGACTTTCACCCCTGGACGTTGGCCTTGGCGGTGGACGATCTGTCGGTGGCCGGGCCACCGGGGTCTGCTGCTCCACAGTTGCAGATCAAACATATCCTGCTGGACGTGGCGCTGTGGCAGTCGTTGCGGCGGCTGGCCCCGGTGGTGGACGCGGTGGCGTTGGACCAGCCCATGCTGCGGGCCACCCACCTGGGCGACGGGCGCTACGACTTTGACGACGTGCTAGCCAAGCTGGCGACCCCGCCGGACCCCCAGCCCAGCCCTACGCCGTCGTTTGCGGTGTACAACATCACGCTGACCGGCGGCGCGGCTGACTTTAACGACCAGCCGGTGCACGCCACCCACACCCTGCGCGACCTGCACCTGGCCGTACCATTTTTGAGCAATCTGGATTCACAGCGCGCTGTCAAGGTGGCACCCCATCTGGCATTCACCCTCAACGGCAGCAGCTTTGACTCGGCCGCGCAGAGCACGCCGTTTGCCGATTCGCGCAAGACCGACGGCAGCTTTCAGATCAAAAACCTGGACCTGGCCCCATATTTGCCCTACCTGCCCGCCAGCCTGCCGGTCAAGCTGCAGGGCGCTGTGCTGCAGGCCGATCTGCAACTGGCGTTTGAGCAGACACCCAAGGCCGTGCTGCGCATCCGTGGCGTGCTGCAGGCCGACCACATCCAAGTCGCCAATCCGCAGGGCGTGGGCTGGCTGGCGTTGGACACTGTGAGAGTGGCGCTGGACGATCTGCGCCCGCTCGAGCAAACCGCCAAGATCGCGTCCGTCGACATCGTTGCGCCCGCGCTGGACGTGCGCCGCGACGCTGCAGGCCACATGAACCTGTTGGGTCAGCCGGTTGCTACTAAAAACATAGCTGCTAGCGCAGGTAAAACAAGCGCTAGCGGCATAAAAGATGCCCAACCCGGCTGGCAGATCACGCTGGACAAGCTGGCCCTGCGCGGCGGCTCGGTGCATTGGGCCGACGCGCAAACCCGTCCCGCTGCCCGGGTGGCGCTGCACGACATGGTGCTCGACGCATCGGCCATCACCTGGCCCCTGCCCACACTATCGACCCAGCCGTTGCAGTTCAGCGGTGTGGTGCAGGTGGACGACGGTGCCGCATCGGCCAAAGCCAGTGAGTTGCGCTTTTCTGGCAGCGCGACCGACCAGCAGGCGCAGGTGGATGCCAGTCTGGGGGGCTTGCCGTTGGCCATGGCCGCACCGTATGTGGCCGACCTGCTGGAACCTCGGCTGACCGGCCAGCTCAGTGCCGACTTGCAGCTGCAGTGGACCGCCCCGGACGCGCTGCAAATCACCGCTAAACAGCTCACCCTAGATGCGCTTTCTCTAGGGGAAACCGCACTTGCTACTAATAACAATGGCAAGAGCGGCAGCAAGGGTGCCAAGCCTGCCAATACAGCCCTGGCCAGCCTGCGCCAGCTGCAGCTCACCCAGACCCAGGTGGACCTGGTGCAGCACCGCATCGGCATCGGCAAACTGGCCGTCACCGACCCTGTCGTGAAGGTGGAGCGCGGTGCGGACCAGCGCTGGATGTTTGAGCGCTGGCTCAAATCCTCCAGTCCAACCGCCAGTCCGGCCACAGCCGCTGCGCCCAGCAAGCCATGGGCGGTGTCCGTCGCCGATCTGCAGCTGTCAGGCGGCACCGTGTCCTACCAGGACCAGACCCCTGCCGGGCGGGTGGCGTTTGACGTGACGGCTCTGCAACTGCAGATGAAAAACCTGGTCCCCGGCAGCGCCAAAGCATCGCCCCTGAGCGTGTCGGCACGCATGGCCGCGGGCAACACCGAGCCGGGGCGGCTGTCGTACAAGGGCACGCTGGCCTTGCAACCCCTGGCCGCGCAAGGCCAACTCGACCTGGTGCACCTGCCGCTGCACGCGCTGGAGCCGTACTACGGCGCATCGCTGAACGTGGACATCTTGCGCGCCGACACCAGTTTCAAAGGCCAGCTGGCCTACAGCGACAGCCCGGTGGGCTTGGTTTTGAAGGTGCAGGGCGACGGCACGCTGGAGGAATTCCGCGCCAACCGCTCGGCAGGCAGTACGCTGCCGACTTCCAACGCCGCAGATGCGACCGGCAACGTGGTCCAGGGCCGTGAACTATTGAGCTGGAAGCTGCTGAACCTGCGCGGGCTGGACGTGGCGCTGAAGCCCGGAGCCGCCACCCGGGTGGACGTGAAGGAAACCGCGCTGAGCGACTTCTACGCCCGCGTGGTGGTCGATGAAACCGGCCGCATCAACCTGCAAGACCTGGTGAAGCCCACTCCACCTGCCGTGCCAGATGCTACAAATAAAGTAGCTACTACCGCAGGTGCTGCAAGCGCCAATGGCATAAAAGACGTAAATTCCCCGACCGAGCCTTCTGCCGTGGTTCGGTTTGGCGGCATCAGTCTGGTGAACGGCAAGGTGCTGTTTTCTGACCGTTTCGTCAAACCCAACTACAGCGCCAACCTGAGCGAGTTGACCGGTAAGCTGGGCGCGTTCTCGTCGGTGGCAGAGCAGGGCCAGGTGCAACTGGCCGACCTGGAGCTGCGGGGCCGGGCCGAGGGCACGGCGTCGCTGGAGATTCTGGGCAAGCTCAACCCGCTGGCCAAGCCGCTGGCGTTGGATATCGGCGCCAAGGTACGCGACCTGGAGCTGCCTGCGCTGTCGCCCTACAGCGTGCGTTATGTGGGCCACGGTATCGAGCGCGGCAAACTCAGCGTGGACGTGCACTACGCCATCCAGCCCGACGGCCAACTCACCGCCAGCAACAGCATCAAGCTCAACCAACTCACCTTTGGTGACGCAGTACCCGGCGCGCCTGCCAGCCTGCCGGTTCGGCTGGCGACGGCGTTGTTGGCCGACAGCAATGGCGTGATCGACCTGGACCTGCCGATCTCCGGCTCGCTGAACGACCCGCAGTTCCGCATCGGCCCGGTCATCTTCAAGATACTGGGCAACCTCATCGCCAAGGCCATCACCTCGCCGTTCAGTCTGCTGGCGCATGCGTTCGGCGGCGGCGCGGGTGAGATGGGCCAGGTGGGCTTTGCGCCCGGCAGCGCGGTGCTGTCACCCGAGGCCCAGCAAAATCTGGACAAGGTGGCCAAGGTGCTGGCCGACCGCCCGGCCCTGAAGATGACCGTCGTGGGCAGCGCCAGCCTGGCCGTGGAGCGCGACGCCATGCAGCGTGAGCGCCTGCAACGCCGCGTGCTGGCCGAAAAGCGCCGTGCCGCCGTCACGGGGGGGGCCACCCGTGCCGACGCCGATGCCGACGCGCTCAAAGGCTTGGCCGTGGGCGCAGCCGAATACCCCGATCTGCTCAAAGCCGTCTACAAAAGCGCCAACATGCCCAAACCGCGCAACGCCATCGGCCTGCTCAAAGACTTGTCTGTGCCCGAAATGGAGCAGCTGCTGCTAGCCAATCTGCCGGTGGACGAAGAGCGTACCCAGCAACTGGCCGTGCAGCGTGGCGTCGCCGTGCGCGATTACCTGGCGGCGCAAAATTTGCCGCTGGAGCGCTTGTTTTTAGGCGCAGCCAAAACCGTGGAAAACGACAAAGACTGGCATCCACAGGCCGATTTGCAGCTGGCCATGCCGTAGCCGTAGTACCTGTAGAACTTACGCCGCGCCCCCTGTGTCGCCCTCTGGGCGCACAGGGGTGCTTGCGTAAGTTCTGACCTGTTTACAAGGCCATTTAAAAAAGCGGCGAAAATAGCCCCCTAGCCCTGATCCGGCCCCCGGTGCCGTAGGGCACGGGTGGCCGCCCAGGCCACTTGATTTTTATCCCTTCGGCGGCAACTGGATGACCCTGTTGCCCCTGGTTTACCCAAGAATAAGTCTATCCATGTTCGGTTTCTCCGCTCCCAAAACTACGCCTGTAACTCCGCCTGCAAAGCCCGCTGTGACCTCTACCAAATCCAACGAACCACACCCACTCGACGCCCTGACTGGCGGCGCCTTTTCGGCCCACACCTCCAGTGAGCGGGCCCAGCGCGTGCGCGACTGGCTGGCCACCGACCCTGGTTACGAGCAGATGCAGGAAGTGTTTCAAGAGCTGAATGGCCGCGACCGGGGCGCTGCCAAACCGCTGCGCGAAAAGATCGACGAACTCAAGCGCACCAAGGGTGCTGAAATCATCGCCGCCGAATGGGCGCGCAAAGCCAACGCCCTGCTGGCCCTGCCCAAGCTGAACATGGCCGACGCCATGGCCTGGCAGCGCGACGCCGCCAAAGCCGGCGCGCCACTGAGCAAAGAACCCCTGGCCGCACTCAAAGTGCAACTGGCCGACCGTGTCAAAGGCATTGAAGACCTGCAGCACCGTGTGCAAGTCCAGCGTGAAGCCGCCGTGCTGCTGGCCCAGCGCATCGAAGTGCTGTCTACCAAACCCTGGCGCGACGCCCAAACCGCGCTGGAGGTGCTGCGTACCGACGTGCAGCACTGGCAAGACCAGGCCACTGCGCTCGCGGCCGACGCCAACTGGACCAGTGTGGACGGCAAATACCCCACCATGCTCGACGCCTCGCGCGGCCAGCTGCTGGTCGTGTGGGACGCTTTCCAGGGCGCACTGGCGCTGACCGTGGCGGCCGATGCCGACGCCGCCGCGCCGCTGCCCCCGGTCAACGTGTGGGCCGATGAACTGCGCGTGGCCCGTGGCGTGCCACTGGAAACCGCCAAGCCTGCCCGCCCCGCCAAGACCCCGGTAGACCCGGCTCTGCGCGAAGCCGCCAACAAGGCCGTGCAAGACGCGCTGACCAAGGTCGAGCAAGAAGTCGCCGAAGGCCACGGCAAAGCCAGTGCGGGTGCCGCTGCCGCACTGCGCAACGCACTTAAAGAAAACAACCGCCTGGTCGATGACAAGCTGGGCAACGCCGCCCAGGCCGCACTGGCTGCGGCCGGTGAACTGGAAGGCTGGCAACGCTGGCGCGCCGACCAACTGCGCGAAGAGCTGTTGATCAAGGCCGAAGGCTTGTTGAAGCGTCCTGACGGCCACGCCCTGGGCGGCCGCAAGATGCAAGACACCCTGCGTGCGATGCGTGACCAGTGGAAGCAAACCGACCAAGGCGGCGTGCCCAACCACGCGCTGTGGAAGCGTTTTGACGACGCCTGCAACGAAGCTTACAAAGTCGTCGAAGCCTGGCTGGACAAGGTCAAGACCGAAGCCGTCGCCCACAAGGCCCTGCGCCTGGCGCTGATCGAAGAAGTCAAGGCCTGGGCGGCCGACAACACTACCGCCAAAGACAACGACTGGAAGGGCTTCTCCCGCGTGCTACACCAGTTTGGCGACCGCTGGCGCGACGCGGGCCACCTGGGCGAAAAGGCCTTTGCCGAAATGCAAGCGCTGTGGAAAGAGGCCATCGGCCAAGCCGCCGCACCACTGGAAAACCTGCAAAAAGCCAGTGTGGACCGCCGCCACGCCATGATTGAAGAAGCCAAAGTGCTGGGCGCTGCGCCCGTGCTGCGCATCGACGCCGTGAAGGCCTTGCAGCAGCGCTGGCAGGCCGAAGCCCAGGGCGTGCCGATGGACCGCAAATTCGAGCAAAAGCTGTGGGACGCCTTCCGCAAGCCTATTGACGAAGCCTTCAACCGCAAGACCGAAGAGCGTGAAAAGTCCGCCTCGGCCCTGAGCGACCGCGACCGCATGGTGCTGGATGCCGCCAAGGCGCTGGACGCGGCCAACGCCACCGGCGACGCGCAGAAAATCCGCAGCGCCATGACCGGCCTGGAAGCCGCCCTGCGCGGCCAGGCCCTGGCGCAAGCCGCCGTGGCTGCCGACAAGGTAGAGGCCGTGGCCCAGTCCGCCGTCCAAGCCTATGTGCAGGTCGATGTGCAGGCGGCTGCACCGGTGGCCGATGTTTCTGAAGAAAATACGGCTGTAGCGCAGGTAGAGTCTGCACAAGCAGCTACAGAAGTAGTAGCAGATGCGGAAGCGAGTGCCGAGCCTGTGGCAGAAGCCGCTCCGGTCGAAGCCCCCAAGCCCGTACGCAAACCCGTCGTCGCCATGCGCGGCGATGACCGCCCCGGCATGAAGAAAGCCGAACCCGTTGTGGCAGGCCGTGGTGGCAAGTTTGGCGACCGCAAGGACAGCCCACGCGGCGCTCCCCGTCCTGGCGACAACAAGTTCGAGCCTATCCGTGACGACCGCGGTCCCCGTGGTGCAGGACGTGACGGTGGCCGCGATATGGGACGTTATGGCGACCGCCCCGCCTTTGAAGACCGTGGCCCGCGTCTGGGGGACGCCGCCTTCCGTGCCCAGCGCGATGCGCTGGAAAACGCCCAACATGCCCTGAAAAAGCTGGCCGCCCAAGCCCACGGCGAAGTCCTCACCGACCTGCTGGGTGCCTGGGAAAAGCGCGATGCAGCCCAGCTGCCGAGTGCCCAAGCCCTGGGCAGCGGTGTCAACGCCGCCACCCGCACGGCATGGTCGCAAGCCATTGCCACTGCCCCTAAAGACGACCAGTCCGCCACCGCCTTGCTGCGCCTGGAAATGGCCGCCGAAGCGCCCACGCCCGCCGAGCACATCAGTGCCCGCCGCATGCTGCAGCTGCAGCTGCTGACCAAGCGCAACGACCCGGCTCCCGCACAAACCTGGGCGCAAGATGCCGCCAAGGTGCTGGCCAGCAGCTTTGACGCAGGCAATGCGCGCCGCTTGCAAACGGTGTTGAAAGCGCTGCTCAAGCGCTAAAGCATTCTGGGGCAGGGTAATTTGTAAAGGCATGAGATGGTGAATTCAGACTTACTTGCTTTGCCTTTACAGGACGGCACGGTGTTGTCGCCAAAGCCATGGCACCGGCGGATCCTGCGGCCTGCGTGGCAGATTGCGCTGGCGCTGTGCGTAGGCCAGGTGCTGCTGTGGGGCATTGCCTTTTGGCTGACCTATACCTCGCTGGAGGTGGACTCGGCCGAGCAGTTTGCCTGGGCCTTTTCGCTTGAAAACGGCTACTGGAAGCACCCGCCGGTGCCGTCGTGGATCATGCACGGCCTGCTGCAACTGTTTGGCCCGTCGCTGGTGCTGCCGCTGGTGGCGGCCCAGGCCAGCATTGCGATGGCGATGTGGCTCACCTGGCGGTTGGGCTGCGCCTTCATGCCGCCCCAGCGTGCCTTGGTGGCCATGGCGCTGACCTCGTTGGTGGCGTACCACAACGTGGGTGGCGACAACTTCAACCACAGCACCGCGTTGCTGCCGTTCCAGGCGGCGATGGTGTTGCTGTTTTACAGGGCGACCCGCAGCGGCGACCTGCGGCTGTGGGCGTTGACGGGCCTGTTTGCTGCGCTGTCCATGCTGGTGAAATATGTGGCTGTCATGCCCATTGCGGGCCTGGTGCTGTATTTGCTGCTGGACCGGGCCATGCACCGGCGCCGCACGCTGGTGGGCGTAGCGGTGGCGGCCAGTGTGTTTGCGGTGGTGCTGCTGCCGCATGCGGTCTGGCTGGAATCCACCAACTTTTTACCCTTCCAATACGCCCGCAGCATGAGCCAGCCCATGGCGGGTTGGTGGTCGGGTCTGCGCGGTTTGCTCGGCTTTTTGGCGGTGCAGCTGGTGCGGCTACTGCCTATGCTGCTGGGGCTGGTCTTTGTGCTGCTGCCGCAGCGGGGGGCGGTCAGCCCAGAGAGCCACACCCCGCTGCCTGCGGGAGAGCGCTTGTTTTTGTGGGTGACCACGCTGTCTCCGCTGGTGTTGACACTGGTTTACGCCGTGGCGACGCGTACCGAGCTGCAGGCGCGCTGGGGCACCAATGCGTTTTTGACCGTGGGCTTGCTGGCGATGGCGCTGGTGCGCACGGGTGACTCGCCTCGCTTGGTGCGGCGCACGCTGGGGTGCGTGGCGGCGGTACAGCTGGTGTTGTGCCTGGGCATGACATTGGGCCGTACGGTGGTGGCCGAGCATTTCCATTGGCGTACGCGGGTGAACTTTCCGGGGCCATTGTTGGCACGCAATGCCATGGACGTGTGGCAACAGCACACCGACATGCCGCTGCGGGTAGTGGTGTCCGACGTCTGGCTAGGCGGCACCGTGGTGGCCCACAGCCCGCAGCAGCGCATCGCGGTGCTGATTGACGGGCATTTTTTCAAGTCACCCTGGCTCAATGAAGAGGCGCTGCAGCATTGCGGTGCCCTGGTGCTCGACGACCAGACCAATGGCGCGACGGGTACTGCGGACAACAGCGCGGTGCTGAACGGTTTGATGGCCCGGGCTTCTGTGACGGGTACGTTGAGCATTCCGTGGGCGGATGCCCAGCAGCCTGTAGCTACCCGTGCTGCCGTCACAGTGCGCTGGGGCATCATTCTGCCCAGCGCTACCGGGGTCTGTCGCGTCCATTAGCGTGTGCCGGTGGTCGCGCAAAAAAGGCTTCCGAGGAAGCCTTTTTTGTATCCCTTCAACGTTAATGCGTTCTTATTCCATTTCTAAATCATCCCTGTCGTTGTTGTTTCGCCTTGCCGTGCTACAGCACTGTCTGCGGCTTCACGCCTAGACAGAAATGATTTGGAAATGGAATTAGCCCTTGGCGCGCGGAAGTATTTTGCGGGCTACATCGGGCAGTGCTTTGCGCCCCGCCTCGTACCCGGCCTGTACCAGGTCTTTGCGGGCCGCGAAGTCGGTGCTGCTGAAGCGGGAGGTATCGGGCCGAATCACGCAATCGGCCTGCTGCGCCTCCAGCTGGGTGAGCGCCCGGCCCATGATTTCAAAGGACTGCAGGATGATTTCATACAGGCCGGAGCCCACGGTGTTTTTGGGCGGGGTTCCTACATCTACCGCAATCACCAAGTCTGCGCCCAGCAGGCGTGCCTGTTTGACGGGGAGTGGGCTGACCAGGCCGCCATCGACCAATTCAACACCATCCACCAAGGTAGGTACAAATACGCCGGGGATGGCACAGGATGCGCGCACGGCCAAGCCTGCGTCACCGGTGCGCAAAACCACAGGCTCGCCCGAGGCGAGGTTGGTGGCAATCGCTGCATAGGGCAGCTTGAGCCGCTCGATGGGTTGGTATTTGAGGAAGCCGTTCACCAGCTTCTGCAAAGCCTCCCCCGAGTACATGCCGCGCTTGCTGGCCGGGTTGGTGTCCGCCAGCTCGATGTCGCGTACTTTGAGGGCCACTTCTTCGATCTGCCAGGGGGTGAAGCCTGCCGCATACATTACGCCCACCAAGGCACCGGCACTGGTGCCCACCACCACATCGGGCCGGTAACCGGCCTCTTCCAGGGCTTTGAGCACGCCGATGTGCGAAAACCCCCGGGCGGAACCCCCGCCCAGTGCCAAGCCCAGCCGTGCGCCGTTCGGCCCACCCACGCGCCGCGCGGTGGTTGGTGCGGGCGCACCTGCAGTGGCCCGCAGGCTGGCACTGCCCAAGCCCGCGGCCAGCAATGCGCGGCGGTTGACAGGGGTGTGCATCACTGGCCAGGCAGGGGCTTCACCAGACCCTGGTCCACCATCTGTTTGAGCTTGCTCCAGGCCGAGTCGAATGCGTTGGCGGGTTCATCCCGTGTGATGTTTTCCACCTTTTCGTCCAGGATGATGACCTCGACGCGGCGGTTGAGTCGGCGTCCGTCTTCGGTGGCGTTGGATGCCACGGGCCGGTTGTAAGAGTAGCCCACGGTGTTCATGCGCTCGGCAGGAATGCCTTGCTTTTGCAGTGCGTCGCGCACTGCGCGTGCACGTGCCTCGGACAGCGCCTGGTTGAGTGGGGCAGAGCCTACATCGTCGGTATGCCCTTCCAGCAAAACATTTTTACTTGTCTTGGTGCTGAGCAGTTGGGCCACCCGCGCAATGTAAGGCCCGGCGATGGATGCATGCAGCTCCGATTTGCCCGTTTCAAACAATGCCGCGCTGGGCAAAAAGATTTGTACGCCGCGCTCGGATTGCTCGACCGACAGCGTGGGGCCGGTGTACGCGGCGACAGCGGGCGGCACGGGTGGTGGTGTGGATTGGCACCCCTGGAGCGCTGCCGTGGCACAAACCGCTAGAACCATGCATACCGTAAAAATATTTTTGGACATAAGGGAGGGAGTGAATACAAAGTGCGGGTGCCGGCATTTTCCAACAACAATGAAATTTTTAAGTGATTTTGTGCACAAAAAAGGCTCCCACAGGAGCCTTTTTCACGAACAGCCAAGGGCCGGACGTTACACGCGCTTGCGGTATTCGCCCGTGCGGGTGTCGATTTCGACTTTGTCGCCTTGGGCCACAAAGATCGGCACGCCGAACTCAAAGCCGGTAGCGATCTTGGCGGGCTTGAGCACCTTGCCGGACGTGTCGCCCTTGACGGCGGGCTCGGTCCAGGTGATCTCGCGCTGCACGCTGGTGGGCAGTTCGACCGAAATGGCTTTGCCGTCGTAGAACACGACTTCCAGTTCCATGCCGTCTTCCAGGTAGTTCAGCGCGTCGCCCATGTTTTCGGCTTCGACTTCGTACTGGTTGAACTCG
>CANFZJ010000045.1 GCA_947451445.1 Comamonadaceae bacterium | reverse complement strand
GGATGGGCTCGACCTGCTGGCGTTTTGCAGCAACGACTACCTGGGCCTGGCCAACCACCCGGCGCTGGTGGAGGCCGTGGCCGAGGGCGCACGCCGCTTTGGCGCGGGCAGCGGCGCATCGCACCTGGTCAGCGGCCACTCGTTGGCCCACGCCACGCTGGAGGCCGAACTGGCCGCCTGGCTGGCCCCCCACATCCCCGCTGCCAAGGCCGTGAGCTTCTGCACCGGTTATATGGCAAATATGGCGCTAGCGCAGGCCCTGTCTGCGCAGGGTGCTACGATTTTTGCAGACAAGCTAAACCACGCCTCGCTGGTCGATGGCGCGCTGCTGTCCAAAGCCCCGCTGCACCGCTACGCCCACCGCAATCTGGTGGTGCTGGAGCGCCAGCTGGCGGCCTGCGACACGCCGATCAAGCTCATCCTCACCGACGCCGTGTTCAGCATGGACGGCGACCTGGCCGACCTGCCCGCCATGTTGGCCCTGGCCGACAAATACGACGCCTGGCTGGTGGTAGACGACGCCCACGGCTTCGGCGTGCTGGGCGCGCAGGGCCGAGGTAGTCTGGCGCACTTTGGATTGAATAGCGAACGGCTGATCTACATGGGCACGCTGGGCAAGGCCGCAGGCGTGGGCGGGGCCTTCATAGCCGCCCACCCCACCATCGTGGACTGGCTGGTGCAAACCGCCCGCCCCTACATCTACACCACCGCCGCCCCGCCCGCCATCGCCCACGCCGCCAGCGCCAGCTTGGCGTTGATGGCAGGCGAGGAGGGCGATCAGCGCCGGGCGCAGCTGCAGCAGTTGATTGTTCAGCTGCGCAAGCAATTGTCAGAATTGATAGCTGCCCACGCAGATCTGGGCTGGAGTTTGGCCGATTCGGCTACTGCCATCCAGCCGCTGATCGTCGGCGACAACGCCGCCGCGCTGGCCCTGTCCGCTGCGCTGGACGCCCAGGGACTGTGGGTGCCCGCCATCCGTCCGCCCACCGTGCCCGTAGGCACGGCGCGGCTGCGCATCACCCTCAGCGCCGCCCACACCGCGCAAGACGTGCAGCGGCTGGTCGATGCGCTGGCCGTGGCGGTGAAAGACTTGCATGCGTAGCGTGTTCATCACCGGCACCGACACCGAAGTCGGCAAAACCCGCGTCAGCGCCGCCCTGCTGCACTGGTGCGCCCAGCAAGGCTGGCGCAGCGCAGGCTTCAAGCCCGTGGCCGCCGGGCTGGACGCGGCAGGGGTGAACGAAGACGTGCAGATGCTGCGGGCCGCCGGTTCGCTGGCCTTGACCGATGCCGAAGTGGGCCCGCTGCAATTCCAGGCCGCCTGCGCCCCGCACATCGCGGCGGCTTTGGAAGGGCAAACCATCGCTCTGCCCCTGCTGGTGCAGCAAGCCCAGGCGCTGGCCACTCGCACCGACGTGCTGGTGGTCGAAGGCGTGGGTGGCTTCTGCGTGCCGCTGGGGCCAGACGTGGACACCGCCGATCTGGCCGTGGCGCTGGGTTACCCCGTCATTCTGGTGGTCGGCCTGCGCTTGGGCTGCATCAGCCACGCCCTGCTCACGGCGGAAGCCATCCGCGCGCGCGGCCTGCGGCTGGCGGGCTGGGTCGCCAACACCATTGACCCGCAGATGGCCCACTTGCAAGCCAATATCGACACCCTGCGCCATGAATTCCAGCGCCGCCACCAGGCACCCTGCCTGGGCGTGGTGCCGCGCCTGATGGGTAGCGCATCTGCCGCCACCTATCTGGATGCTGCGGCCCTCCAAAAGATCTTTTCCGCATGAATGCCACCGCGCCTTTCGTCGATGCCGCCTTTCTGGCCAACCCCTACCCGGCCTACCAGGCCTTGCGCGAGGCGGGGCCGCTGCACTGGAGCACCGAATTCTTCGGCGGAGCCTGGCTGCTGACCCGCCATGCCGACGTAGAGCAGGTGCTGCGCGACCCGCGCTTTTCCGCCCAGCGCACGGGCGGCTGGGTGACCGACCGCGAGGAAACCAAGGGCGAACTGGCCGGTTTTCAGCAACTCTTCGCCCGCGCCATGCTGTTCCTCGACGCGCCTGACCACACCCGCATCCGCAAAGTGCTCAACGCAGGCTTCAAACCCGCGCAGATCCTGGCCCTGGAGCCCTTCATCGCGCAGACCGTGACCGAACTGCTGGACGCCGTCGATGGACAACCCAGCTTCGACTTCATGCAAGCCGTCGCCCGCCAGCTGCCCACCCGCGTCATCGCCAAGATGATGGGCATCGACGAGGCGGCCAACGCCGACTTCGCCGTCTGGTCCGACGACCTGGCGGTGTTCATCGGCGCACCATTAGCCACCCACCAGCAGGCCCGCCGCGCCCAGGCCAGCCTGCTGGCCATGGGCCGGTATTTCGAGCAGTTGCTGGCCGCGCGGCGTAAAAACCCGGGCGACGACCTGGTCAGCCGCCTGCTGCAGGCCGAAGCCGATGGCGCGTTGCTCAACCACGCCGAGCTGCTGGCCCAGTGCGCCATGCTGCTGTTCGCAGGCCATGAAACCACCCGCAACCTGCTAGGCAACGGCCTGTACGCGCTACTCAGCCACCCCGATCAATGGCAGCGCCTGCAAGCCGACCCCAGCCTCATCCCCAGCGCCGTGCGCGAACTGCTGCGCTTCGACAGCCCGGTGCAGTACACCGGGCGGCGCGTGGCTGCCGACGTGGAGCTGCATGGGCAGACGCTGCGCCGGGGTGATTTGGTCGTGCCCCTGATCGGCTCGGCCAACCGTGACCCGGCGCGCCATCCTGAGCCGGACCGGCTGGATGTGAGCGGGCGGGATGGGGGGTCTATCTCTTTTGGCTCCGGCGCCCATGTCTGCATCGGCGCCATGCTGACGCGGGTAGAGGCGGAGATTACTTTTCGGCTGGTGCTGCAGCGGTTTCCCCATTTGCGCCTGGGGGACGAGGCGGTGCAGTGGGTGGCGAATCCGGCTTATCGAGGGGTGGTGGGGCTGCCGGTGGGGGGGTGAGTTGGTTGGCGGGGCGTGCCTTTTTGATGTGTGGGCGGCGTCAGAGTTGCTCGGCGTCGATGATTTCCAATCTACCGTCTGGTCGTGTGAAAAATTTTCCGAGTTCAACACTAAAACCCTTGGCTTTGATGTCGCCGCCAAGGCACTGAATGTATTCGACGTTCGGTGCAAATTTGCCAATTGAAACCAATTGACGTCCTAGTGAAGTAACGATGTAGGCGGGTATTTCTAGTACCGCCTTTGGGTCGTTGCCTCGAATTCCAATTGCGTACCCATGAGATTGCATGATGGTGCGATAGCTACTTTGATCGCCAGACGAGAACGTTTTCTTTAGGCCAATCGCTTCAGCGCCGGCCAGCACTCCGATTTCTTGAAGGCGAAGAATTGCAGAGAAATTGATGCCTACTGACTCCAGGTATGTTGAGCCTTCACGAAAAATGAAGTCATCTATGACAAACGACATTGCTCGTTCAATTAGGTTTGCCTCGTCACGAGACAGGTTGTGCAGAAAATTAAGAAATCGGACCGAGTAATTTCCTGGTGTCTTAACTTCTCCTGCGAGCACGCGGCCCCACAAAGCTTGCAGTTCTTCAGACCCGATACACGACGCATATTCCTTCCACCTACGAAGCCAGTCGTCCGATGCAAAGGATGTTGGCGGTGTAGATGAGTCGGCCCCAAGTTCTTCTTCGGCTTTGAGAATCGCTTTGGCTATATTTACCTCACGGTCGATTGCGTCGGCAACGAAATTCCTCGATGCAATTTCTTCGACTCGGCTCCTTGGTGTTTCGAGAGCTAATGCCTCTGGTGCGACAACTGGCAGGTAATTATTTGGCACGGATGGCGAGTGCACAAGTAGCTGTCGTGCGTTAGAAGGATGGAGCGTTGCATCACCACGACGAATAGCCTCTGCCTCTCGCTCAGCTTGAGCCAAAGAGAGAAGTTCCAGGCGCTTCATCTCGATTTTGACCTCTGCTTCTCGCCGCATTTGCCAGGGTCGAAGAAGGGACCCTATACCTTTATCAGCTATCGTTTCCCACAGCTTTTCGATCAGTGCTTCGCCGGGTATTTGCATCGATTACTCGCAAGGAAATATGTTTGTGACGTCTAATGTAATGAGGACTGCAAGACCTGTAGCCCTTGGACAGCTAAGGTTAGCCACAGAATGTTTGCTTGCAGTACTTGGAACAGATGAAAACAGCGTGTTTTCGACGGTTATGAAGTGATGGCCGTTGAGTTGGTTTACTTCCTTATCGACATTACCAATCCCCGTTACACCCCGTCACCCATGTAGTAGCCGGCTAACACCCGTGCCCGCCCGCGCCGCCCAACAATGGACTCCCAACCACCCTTGAGGAGACATCCATGGCAGCGAAAAAGATACTCATGTTGTGCGGCGACTACTGCGAAGACTACGAAACCATGGTGCCGTTCCAGGCGCTGCTGGCCGTGGGCCACACCGTCCACGCCGTCTGCCCGGACAAAAAGGCCGGGGACCACATCAAAACCGCCATCCACGACTTCGAAGGCGCGCAGACCTACAGCGAAAAGCCCGGCCACAACTTCACCCTGAACGCCACCTTCGCCGGCCTGGATGTCAGCAGCTACGACGCGCTGGTGATTCCCGGTGGCCGGGGCCCCGAGTACCTGCGTACCTACCCGGCGGTGGTGTCGGCGGTAAAGCACTTTTTTGAGGCCAACAAGCCCGTGGCGGCGGTGTGCCACGGTGCCCAGCTGCTGGCCGGGGCCGGTGTGCTCAAGGGCCGCACCTGCTCGGCCTACCCAGCCTGCCGCGTGGAAGTGGAAATTGCAGGCGGCACCTACGCCGAGATCGCCATCGACGCGGCCATCACCGAGGGCAACCTGGTCAGCGCCCCCGCCTGGCCCGCCCACCCGGCCTGGATTGCGCAGTTTCTGGCCCTGCTAGGCACCAAAATCAGCCTTTGACACGGCCCCGGCAGCCTCCGATGATGCGGGGCTGCTCCAAGGGAACCCACCATGTGCCAAGTCTTCATCAGCGCCGACCCCACCCTGTACGACAGCCGCGCCCGTTCGGTGCGGCTGCACGGCGTGGCCACCAGCATCAAGCTGGAAAACCTGTTCTGGCAGGTGCTGGCCGAGATCGCCCAGCGCGACGGCATGGGCGTGCCTCAGCTGTGCGCCAAGCTGTACGACGAACTGGTGGCCTCGCGCGGCGCGGTGGACAACTTTGCGTCTTTTCTGCGCGTGTGCTGTGGCCGCTACATGGCGCTGCAGCTGTCCGGCGGCATTCCGCAGGATGCCAGCATCTCCATCCGCAGCCTGAATGCGCAGCAGGTGCTGGCCACCGAAGGGCATCGCAGCCTGCTGGCGCACGCGGCATAAACCGGTAGAGGGCGCTGCGTTCTAATACGGGGGTTTTCACCACCCCCGTATTGCTCCATGAAACGCTCCTTCCTCCAATCCGCCCTGGCCGTCGCCATTCTGTGTTTCGCAGGCCTGTCCAGCGCCCAGCAGGTGCTGCGCCTGACCGCCATTCCCGACGAAGCCCCTACCGAACTGGCCCGCAAGGCTGCGCCGCTGGTCAAGTACCTGGAAGGGCGGATGGCGATGAAGGTGGAATTCACCCCGGTGAGCGACTACGCCGCCGCCGTGGAGGCGCTGGTCAACAAGCAGGTCGATGTGGCCTGGTTTGGCGGCTTCACCTTTGTGCAGGCCAATGCGCGCTCCGGCGGCAAGATCATCCCGCTGGTGCAGCGCGAGGAGGACGAAAAGTTCCGCTCGGTCTTCATCACCGCCGACCCGGCCCTCAAGACCCTGGCCGACCTGAAGGGCCACACCCTGAGCTTTGGCAGCCCGTCCAGCACCTCCGGCCACCTGATGCCGCGCAGCTTTTTGCTGCAGGCCAAGGTGGACCCGGACACCGATCTGAAGCGCGTCGCTTTCTCCGGCGCGCACGACGCCACCATTGCCGCCGTGGCGGCAGGCAAGGTGGACGCTGGTGCGTTGAACATCTCGGTGTGGGACAAGTTTGTGGTCGACAAAAAGGTCGATACCAGCAAGGTCCGCGTGTTCTACACCACCCCGCCGTACTTCGACTACAACTGGAGCGTGCACGCCGACATGCCAGCCGCCCTGCGCGAGAAGCTGGCCAAGGCCTTTTTGGACCTGAACAGCAGCACCGCCGAAGGACGGGAGATTCTGGAGCTGCAACGCGCCACCCGCTTCATCCCCACCCAGGCCGCCAACTACAAGGGCATCGAAGCCGCCGCCCACAACGCCGGGTTGCTGAAATAAGCCCCGTCATTCCCGCGCAGGCGGGAGTCCAGTCGGCACCCGCCACGCTGGCTACCGCCCCACTGGATTCCCGCCTGCGCGGGAATGACGGCGGTGGCGGGTGTCGTATTGTTTTAATCCATTTGCTATTAAATAAATAGCTGCTAGCGCAAATAGTACCTGCGCTAGAGCCCTATTTGGCTTATGAAAATCCAGCTCCTCAACACCACGGCCCGGCACCCTGCCGCCAGCGCCCACACGCCGCCCGCGCTGCGCAGCATCGCCCTGGCGCTGGCCCCGGGCGAGCAGGTGGCGGTGATCGGCCCGTCGGGCGCGGGCAAGACGACTCTGCTGCACCTGCTGGGCTGCGCGCTGCGCCCCTCGGCGGGGCAGGTGTTGCTGGACGGCAGCGACCCCTGGATGCAGCCGCGTGCGGCCCTGCAGCGCCTGCGCCGCAGCCTGTTCATCGCGCCGCAGCTGCCGCCGCTGCCGCCGCGCCAGCGGGTCGTCACCGCCGTGCTGGCCGGACAACTGCCCGCCATGGGCCTGTGGCGCAGTCTGCGCAGCCTGCTGTACCCGGTGGACATTCCGGCTGCCGAGTCCGCGCTGGCCCAGTTCGACCTGGCCGACAAGCTGTTCGAGCGGGTGGACCGCCTGTCTGGCGGCGAACGCCAGCGCGTCGGCCTGGCCCGCGCCCTGGTGGCCGACGCCCGGCTGTGGCTGGTGGACGAACCCCTGTCCGCCCTGGACCCGGCCCGCGCCCAGCAGGCCATGCGCACCCTCACCCAGGCCGCCCAGGCCCGGGGCGCTACGCTGGTAACCAGCCTGCACCATGTGGACATGGCACTGGCGCACTTCCCGCGCATCCTGGGCCTGCGTGATGGGGCCGTCGTGTTCGACCTGCCCACCGCGCAGGTCACCCCCGAGCGCCTGCACAGCCTGTACGCCCAGCACCTGGACGAGCTGCACGACCCGGTGCATGTGTCCGAGCCGCTCGGCGGTGCCGCCCCCGTGGTGATGCATTGCCGATGAAGCGCATGGCGCGCACCCCAGCCATGCAACGCGACCCGGCTTGGCACGCCCGCCTGTTCTGGCTACTGGCAGCGACTGTGCTGCTCTGGCCGCTGCTGACTCTGACCGAATTCAAACCCTGGCTGCTGCTGGACCCGGACAGCCTGCGGCCCACGCTGCGTTTTGTGGGCGACTTCTTCCCGCCCCAACTGGAGCCCGGCTTTCTGCTGACCGTGGCCGCCGAGACCTGGCGCACCGTGGCGATGGCGACGGCGGGCATCAGCCTGGCGCTGCTGCTGGCGATTCCACTCACGCTGGTGTCGGTGCGGGTACTGTCCATCTCCGCGCTGACCGGGCGCATGGCTCCATTGGGCGCTGCGCTGCGCCTGGCCGTGGGCTGGCTGCTGATTTTGCTGCGCAGCGTGCCCGAGCTGATCTGGGCGCTGGTGTTTGTGCGCGTGGTCGGCCTGGGCCCCACCTCGGGTGTGCTGGCGATTGCGCTCACCTACGCGGGCATGCTGGGCAAGGTCTACGCCGAGATTCTGGAGTCGGGCGACCCGGCCGCCACCCAGGCCCTGCTGCGCCATGGCAGCGGGCGGCTGCAGGCGTTTTTCTATGGCCTGCTGCCGCAAAACGCGGCGGAGTTGACCAGCTACACCGTCTACCGCTGGGAATGCGCCATTCGCTCGTCTGCCGTGCTGGGTTTTGTCGGCGCGGGCGGCCTGGGCCAGCACATGGACGCGTCGATGAAGATGTTCAATGGGGCCGAGGTCAGCACCATGCTGCTGGTTTTCATGGCTTTGGTGTGGCTGGCCGACAGCGTCAGCGCCTGGTTGCGCAAAGGACTCGGATGATCCCCAAAGCCGCCAACGATACCTACCGGCTGCCGCCCCAGCTGTTCCACGCGCGCTCCCGGGCGCTGTGGTTCAGCCTGGGCGTGTTGGCGCTGGTGCTGGCCAGCTTTGCCACGCTGGACCTGCAATGGGCGCAGTTTTTGTCTACCGACGCGTTGCGCCGCATGGGCCGCTTCATCGCCGAGCTGCTGGTGCCGCGCAGCGATGCCGCCTTTCTGCGCAAGCTGCTGGCTGCCACGCTGGAGACGCTGGCCATGTCCGCCCTGGGCACGCTGCTGGCGGCGCTGTGCGGCTTGGCGCTGGCCCTGCCCGCCAGCAAAACCCACGCCGCCGACCCGGCACGCTGGCGCGGTCCCACCCGGGCGCTGTTGAACGCGCTGCGCAGCATCCCCGAACTGGTCTGGGCCACGCTGCTGCTGGTCGCCGCCGGGCTAGGGCCATTCGCTGGGACGTTGGCCCTGGCGCTGCACACCACCGGCGTGCTGGGCCGTTTGTTTGCTGAAAGTTTAGAAAACGCCCCCGACGGCCCCGCCCAGGCGCTGCGCCTGCGCGGCGTGGGCGCGCTGCAGGTGATGGCCTACGCCACCCTGCCGCAAATCCTGCCCCAGCTACTCAGCTACACCCTGTACCGCTGGGAAAACAACATCCGCGCCGCCGCCGTGCTGGGCGTGGTCGGGGCGGGCGGGCTGGGCCAGATGCTGGTGTTCCACCTCGGCCTGTTCCAGATGCCTGCTACCAGCGCAGTGCTGGCGGCGATGCTGGTGCTGGTGGCGTTGGTGGATGGGTTGAGCCGGGTGGCGCGGTGGGGGTTGGGGCGGTGAGCTGATTTTTGGTGAAATAGGCTGCCAGCGCAGGTGGAATATGCGCAGGCAGCTATTGATTCAGTAGCAAACTCAATTCAACATCATGCTCAGGCGGCGCCGGTAGGTGGCCACCATCAGCGCCTGCGGGTCTTGCTCGGTCACCGCTTTGCCGGACAGCTCGATGCCGCCTGCGCTCTTGGTGCCTGCGTCGGCGGCGGCCTTGGGCTTGGGCGGGGTCAGCAGTTCCATGATGGCGACGATGGCTTTGCGGGGGGCTTCGTCGTGCCATTTTTTGTCGCGCATCACGATCTCCAGCAGCTCGTCCATGGCGGCGGTCCATTCGCCTTGGGCCAGCAGCACGCGGCCTTTGGCGTAGCGGGCGTCGAAGTCGCGTTTGTTGGCTGCAATTTTCTCGTCAAAACCGGCAATTCCGCAGGTCTGTGCTGCGTCACTAGCTGCGAAATTGAGAGCGCTTATCCACTGGCCCAGCGCCTCGAAGCGCAGCTGCAGCGGGATGTAGCGCAGGGTGGGCTGCAGCGCGGCTTCGGCTTCTTCGAGGTGGCCGGACTGGGTGAGCAGGCGCACGTAGTCGCAGCGGATGTCGTCGTTGGCCGGGTCCAGCGCCAGGGCCTGGTGCAGCTGGTGCAGGGCGGCGTCGGTGTCACCGGCCTCCAGCATCGCCAGGGCTAGCTCGGTCTCGGTGGGCTCAGTGGCTGCGGGCTCGCCAGCGGGCACGTGCTTGTCCAGGAATTCTTTGATCTGGCCTTCGGGCAGCGCGCCCTGGAAGCCGTCCACCGGCTGGCCGTTCATGAGCAGAATGCAGGTGGGGATGCTGCGGATGCCGAAGGCGGCAGCCAGCTGTTGTTCTTGGTCAGAGTCGATTTTGACCAGCGTGAAGCGGCCTGCGTAGTCGGCCTCTATCTTTTCCAGCAGCGGCCCGATGACCTTGCAGGGGCCGCACCAGGGGGCCCAAAAATCGACCAGCACCGGGGTGGTCATGGATGCCTGGATGACATCGGTTTCAAAATTTTCTGTGGTGACGTTGATCATGGTGGGGGCCGCTGGGGCAAAAAGTAAAATCGAGAGTCAAAGCGGCTCACCCCCAGGCTACAGTGCTGCGCATCTTTCGCCACCCCCCTTGCAGGGGGCAACACCAGCAGCCTGGCAAAGCCAGTTCTGCGGTGTTTCTGGAAAAGATGCGCTCGAACTGCAGCGAGGCGGTGGGCCACAACGGGCTACTTAATGAAAAATCGTATGAATTCAATGGTTCAAATTGGTGTGGTGATGGGTTCCAGCTCCGACTGGGACACCATGCAGCACGCGGTGCAGATTCTCCAACAGTTTGGCATCGCCTATGAAGCGCAGGTCGTATCCGCCCACCGCATGCCCGACGACATGTTTGCCTACGCCGAGGCCGCAGCGGGCCGGGGGCTGAAAGCCATCATCGCGGGAGCGGGCGGCGCGGCCCACCTGCCGGGCATGCTGGCGGCCAAAACCCCCGTGCCGGTGCTGGGCGTGCCGGTGGGCACCAAGCACCTCAGCGGCGTGGATTCGCTGCACAGCATTGTGCAAATGCCCAAGGGCATCCCGGTCGCTACCTTCGCCATTGGCAACGCGGGTGCGGCCAACGCGGCGCTGTTTGCCGTGGCCTTGCTGGCCAACGAGAACCCCGCTTTGCGCGCGCAGCTGGAAGCCTTCCGCACCGCGCAGACCGAAGTGGCCCGCAACATGACCTTGCCGCCCGTACTATGAAACCGATCCTTCCTGGTGCCACGCTGGGCGTGATGGGCGGCGGCCAGTTGGGCCGCATGTTTGTGCACGCCGCGCAGAGCATGGGCTACTTCACCGTGGTACTGGACCCGGACGCGGCCAGCCCGGCCGGGCGCGTCAGCCACCAGCACATCGTGGCCGAGTACCTGGACGCGCCGGGCCTGGGCCAGCTGGCCGAGACCTGTGCGGCCATCACCACCGAGTTTGAAAACGTGCCCGCTCCGGCGCTGGCCCGCTTGGCGGCCTACACCACGGTGTCGCCTGCGGCGGCGTCGGTCGCCATCGCCCAGGACCGGGCGCAAGAAAAAGCCCATTTCGTGGCCTGCGGCGTGCCTTGCGCACCCTACGCGGTGATCGAAACCGCCGCCCAGCTGGCCGCCGTGACCGACGACCTGCTGCCCGGCATTGTGAAGACCGCCCGCCTGGGCTACGACGGCAAAGGCCAGGTGCGCGTGGCGACCTATGCCGAGCTGGCCCAGGCCTGGCTGGACCTGAAGGGCGTGCCCTGCGTGCTGGAAAAGATGCTGCCGCTGGCGGCTGAGTGTTCGGTCATCGTGGCGCGTGGGGCCGACGGCCAGGCCGTCCACCTGCCCATCCAGCGCAACCTGCACCGCGACGGCATTCTGGCTGTCACCGAGGTTTATGAGGGAAATATGCCTCCAGCGCAGGTAGAGCATGCGGTGGCAGCTGCGAAATCTATAGCAAACGAGCTGGACTACGTGGGCGTGTTGTGCGTCGAGTTCTTTGTGCTGGACGACGGCAGCCTGGTGGTCAACGAGATCGCCCCGCGCCCGCACAACAGCGGCCACGCCAGCATCGACTGCTGCGACGTGTCGCAGTTTGAACTGCAGGTGCGCACCCTCACCGGCCTGCCACTGGTGCAGCCGCGCCAGCACAGCCCGGCGCTGATGCTCAATTTGCTGGGCGACCTGTGGTTTGTGCGCTCGGACAAGGCAGCCACTCCGCCCTGGGCCGACGTGCTGGCCCTGCCCGGCGCGCATCTGCATCTGTACGGCAAAGCCAGCGCCAGCCGGGGCCGCAAGATGGGGCACCTGACCATCACCGGTGCCACGGTGGACGCCGCCCGCGCCACAGCACGCCAAGCCGCGGAAATCCTCGGCATCGAGGCCTTCTGAACATGGTGCTCAACGGTGACTCTGCGCTAGCCATCCAGCAAGCCGCCCAGGCCCTGGCCGACGGTGATTTGCTGGGCCTGCCGACCGAGACGGTCTACGGCCTCGCAGCCGATGCGTCCAGCGACAGCGCCGTGGCCAAGATATTCACCGCCAAGGGTCGCCCCAGCGACCATCCGCTGATCGTCCACCTGGCTCCCGGCAACGCGGGCGTGGCCCATTTCGCCGCCAGCGTGCCCGCCTTTGCCCAGGCGCTGATGGACGCGTTCTGGCCCGGCCCCTTGACCTTGATCCTGCCGCGCCGCCCAGGCGTGGGCGCGGCGGCGGCGGGCGGGCAAGACTCCATCGGCCTGCGCTGCCCGGCGCACCCGGTGGCGCAGGCGGTGCTGCAGGCCTGTGCCGCGCTGGGTGTGGCCGGGCTGGCCGCGCCGAGTGCCAACAAATTTGGCCGCGTCAGCCCCACCACCGCCGCCCACGTGCAGGCCGAGTTCGGCGGCACGGTGCTGGTGCTGGACGGTGGCCCCTGCGCCATGGGCATTGAATCGACCATCGTGGACTGCACCCGGGGCGTACCCGTGCTGCTGCGCCCCGGCAGCATTGGCCGCGCCCAGATCGAACAGGTCTGCGGCCAGCCGCTGCGCTCCCAGGCGGAACTGGCCGCGCCCGACCCGCGTGCCTCGGGCACGCTGGAGGCGCACTACGCGCCCACCGCCAAGGTGCGGCTGATGACCGCCACCGCGCTGCAGGCCGCGCTGGACCTGCTGGGCCAGGTGCCGGATGGCCAGCCTGCCTCGATTGCCATCTACCACCGCACGCCGCTGCAAAGCCAGGCCCCCCAGGCGCTGCTGCGCCGCATGCCCGGCGACGCTGCTGCTACCGCCCAGCAGTTGTTTGCCGCGCTGCGCGACTTCGACGCCCAGGGTGTGCGCCTGATCTGGATCGAAACCCCGCCGGACAGTCCGGAGTGGGAAGGCGTGCGCGACCGGCTGCAGCGGGCCTCCGCTGCTTGAACTTTCTTTACCGCGAGGCGTCTCACCGCCTCGTTAAACTCAGGGCTCAGTAAGCAATAACTTGCACATTTGTCTCGCCAGCTTCGGGCGCATTGTGTCGTTGTGAATCCCTTGCATAGCGGAGCTATGCGGCGGGCTCCACGCCTCGCACTGCATCCCGAATCTGACGGCCAAATGCACAACTTATTACTTACTGAGCCCTTATCGTTTTTGGAGTTCCCTATGACCGTTTTGAGTTTGCGCCGTGCCCTGGTGGGCGCGGTGTGCGCGTCGGCCCTGCTGTTGGCCGCCTGTGGTTCCAGTTCCGTCGAGTCGCAGCTGGTGCCGACGCGCGTGGTTGGCTTTGGCGATTCCTTCAGCGTGGTGACCACCGGTTCCAGCTACACCGTCAACGACGGCGTGGCCAACCCCACCTGGCTGCAGCAGATGGCCGCCAGCTACGGGCTGACGGCCACGGCCAGCGCCAGTGGCGGCAAGGTCTACGCGCAGGGCCAGGCCCGCACCACCGCCACGCCTGACGCGGCGGGCAACAGCAGCACCCTGACCATCACCCAGCAGATCGACAGCTTTCTGGCCAG
>CANFZJ010000044.1 GCA_947451445.1 Comamonadaceae bacterium | reverse complement strand
TAGATCACGTCAAAGTTGTAGTCGTTGCCGATGGCCGTCATGATCGAGCTGTCGGTGGTCAGGGCAATCGCGCCCAGCTCGGGCCGCTCGCGCTCAAACCGGCCCACAAACTCAGCCGCAAAATGCTGGGCGTCTGCCGCCGAACCACCGTTGCCGCAGGCCAGCACCTTGCCACCACTGGTGACCGCTGCCAACATGGCCTGGATGCCCGCAGCGATGGGCTTGCTCAAGGGCTGCGCGGACTGGTATTTCAAGTCGGCGCTGTCAATGAAATGCTGCTGGATGCGTTGTTCAATCATGCTGGAATGATACCTTTGCCAAATAAAGCCTTGTTTCAACTTGCATCAAACGCCCCCTGCAGCCATTCGATACGCTGGTACTCCACCAGCACCACGTCAAACCGGCACGGCGGCGGGGTGCGCAGGCGCATCAAATAATGGCGCGCCGCCAGCACAATCCGCCGCTGCTTGCTGCTGCCGATGCTGGCCGCCGCACCGCCAAACGCGGCCGTGGCGCGCTGGCGCACCTCGACAAACACCAGCGTGCCGTCGGGCGCGTGCATCACCAGGTCGATTTCGCCGCCACCCCGCCCTGGCGTCCGATAATTGCGCTCCAGCAGACGCAGGCCCTGGGCTTGCAGATGCGCCAGCGCCCGGTCTTCGGCGGCGTCACCGGTTTGTTTGGTGGTCGGCGTGGCCAAACCCATCTTTTTGAGGAATCCCATTGAGCGCTCTATTTGCCTCCGCCTTGGGCGCGGCCCACGCGGCCGCGTCTTCGCAACATTATCCGGCGGGCACGCTGTACATCGTGGCCACACCCATTGGCAACCTGTGCGACATCAGCCTGCGCGCCCTGTATGTGCTGGGCATGGTAGACGCCATCGCCTGCGAAGACACCCGCCACACCCAGGCCCTGCTACGCGCCTACGGCATCGACAAACCCGGCGCCCAGCTGCTGGCGGTGCACCAGCACAACGAGTCGGAGGCCGCGCAAAACGTGGTGCGCCGCCTGCAACAGGGCGAACGCATTGCCTACGTCAGCGACGCGGGCACCCCCGCCATCAGCGACCCCGGGGCACGGCTGGTGACCGCCGCCAGGGCTGCGGGCCTGGCGGTGGTGCCGCTGCCGGGGGCCAGCAGCATCACGGCGGCCCTCAGCGCGGCGGGCATCGTGCAGGACACGGGCTTCGTTTTCACCGGTTTTTTGCCCAGCAAAGCCACCGAGCGCGACACCGCCGCCCAGGGCCTGCTGGCCGAGCCCCGCGCTGTGGTGCTGCTGGAGGCACCGCACCGCATCGAAGCCCTGGCCCGCAGCCTGGCCTGCCTGGGTGCGCGCCCGGTCACCATGGCCCGTGAGTTGACCAAACAGTTTGAAGAAATTGCCACCGTCCCGGCCCAAGACCTCAGCGCCTGGCTGGCCGCCCAGTCGTCCCGCACGCGCGGTGAATTCGTCGTGGTCATCCACCCTGCCCCGCCCAGCGAAACGCCCGTGCAAGACCTGCGGGTGCTCAAGCTGCTGTTGGCCGAGCTGCCCCTGAAAACCGCCGTCCAGCTGTGCGCCGACATCACCGGCGAACCGCGCAAAGTGCTGTATGCGGCGGCATTGGCACTGAAGGGCGAGGACTCCTGAATTGATAGCTATCTGTGCAGGTAGTGCCTACGCTAGTGGCCGATTTACCCCTTGGGCCACAAAAAGCTGCCCGGCTGCTGCCGAATGCGCCGAAACACCGCCGCGCGCAGCCGCTGCCGGTCCAGACCGGTAACGCTGTGTGCACCCAGGGCCAGCTGCAGCGCCAGGTAGAAGCTGACCGTAAGGTTCAGCACGCCGATCAGCGGAATGGCGGCGACGCACCACCAAAAGTCAGGCATATGCCATACCTGCGTGCCATACGACGCGGCTGCCGCAGCCAACTGCCCAGTGGACAGGGTGACGTGGCGGGCCTCCAGGCCCAGGCCGACAAAGGCCAGCACGGGCGGTAGCAAGCCAAGCATGAAACCCAGCGAGATGTTGGATGCAAAGCCAGAGATGTGTTCGCGCATGAAGTGCGCCCAGCGGTCAGCCCGCACCGCGCCCAGTACGGCGCCGATGCGCGGGTTGTAGCGCAGGGCAGAGTCCAGCCGGTGCAGCACAAACCAGTTTTCCACCGCGCCCGCAATCAGGCTGGAGACAAACAGCAGCACCCCGGTAAAGGCGGCAAACAGCAGCGTGCTGGGGGTTAGCAGGTGCAGAGTGTGGAAGACGTGCTCGGCCTCTTTGTGGTCCACCATGGGGTGGCCGCCCAGCCATTGCATGGCCAGGCTGATCAGCAGCACACAGGGCGCAACCATGCCCACATTGCCCAGCACCGCCGCCACCTGGGAGCGCACCAGGTGGGTGACTTCATCGACAAATTCGTCTACGGCCGTACTGCTGCCCAGGTCTTTCAGTTTGGCGGCCATGGCGGGCGCGGTCATGGCGGGCTGCTTGGTGGCCAACGTCCAGTGCAGCAGTTGGATCAGCACGAAGCTGGCCGCGTACATCACACTGGACCACATGCCGGCCCAGAACGCGGTCAAGCCCACAGCGGCGATCATGAATTTCAGCAAGGTGGTCAATGCGGTGGCGGCACCGCCGCCTACGGCCTTGGCCAGCATGCCCCGGTACTCGGCCCGGTCGCGGGTAATGTAGTGTTCACCGGTTTCGGCGCTGCGCTCGGTCACCTTGGCGGCCAGCATGGACGCATTGGCCCGCACCAGCGAGCGCAGGCTGCGCCGCTCCTGCCCCGCCAGCGTCAACCGGGCCAGCAGACGCGCCGTGCTGAGCTGCGGCGTGGCGGACAGCAGGCAGTCCATCAAATCCCGCACGCGCAGCACCCGTTCGCGCAGTTGGCGCAGGATGAACACCAGGTTGACCGAGATGCCGTGCTCGTTCAGATGCGGGTAGACGCTGGCTGCCGCCTGGCGGCACAGCTCCAGCCGTTCGCGCAGACGCTGGGCGGCGGCGTCCAGCTCGGGGGCTTCGCGCGGCGTGGCAATGAAGGCCTGGCGTAAAGCCTCCACGTCGGACGACAGGCTATTGAAGGGCTCGGCATGGCGGGCCTCAGGGCTCATGCGCAAGCGCAGCTCGGACGCAACGCCAGTAGCCATGATCTGGCTGGTGCAAAACGCAATCGCCTGCAGCAGCTCGTCTTGCCACAGCGTCACGCCCGGCGTGCGGGATGGCGACGACAGCAGCGCGCCGATGCGGGCCAAGGTGGGGGCGTCCAACGCCGACAGCCAGGCCGCATCGTGCCGGGACGGCAGCGCCAGGTCAAACAGCTCGGCAGCGTCGATGGTTTCGGGAGTGGCGGGCAAGATTTTGCGGCCCAGCCGGTCTGACAATTCGCTGAAAAACGCAGTGCGATGGGACATGCCATGGTCGGCCAGCACCATGGTGCTGTCCACCGTGTCCGCCAGCACCCGCCACCACTGCCGCAACCGGTCTTGTAAGGCAGGCTCGGCCTGTACCGCATCCAAAAACCGCTGCATCCGCCCGGATGAGTCCTCCGGGGTCAGCTTGCTGCCGCGCACCCAGTCAAACAGGCTAATCAGCCACAGGTGGCGTTGCGCCAGAGACGCATCGGCGTCCAGCGTATCGAGTAGTTGGGGGAGGTCAGGTCTAGTCAATAGTGCATCCAGAGTTGTCCGAATCGGTTAACTGGGGGCAAACAGGCCAAATGCAATGGTAAACCAGCAGTTGGCGATCCTGTGGGGGTTGGGTAGCGTGGGGGCAGACAGCTCTAAAGAACAGAAAGAGCCGGTGCATGCGCCCCCCCCCCGGAGAGGTGCAATGCGTATCAGAAAGCAAAAAGCCCGCTGAAAATCAACGGGCTTTTAAAAATGGTGCGGCTGGCAGGAATTGAACCCACGACCCCTTGGTTCGTAGCCAAGTACTCTATCCAACTGAGCTACAGCCGCTAAGCCTCATATTCTACAACGACTTTAAACCCGTTATCGAATGGCTAAAAACTGCATAAAGGCCACAAGCTTGCGATTGCGGATTTTTACAAATGGTGCGGCTGGCGGGGATCGAACCCACGACCCTTGGCTTCGGAGGCCAATACTCTATCCACTGAGCTACAGCCGCAACGCTGCGCATTGTAGCCGCTGGGTGGGACTGATTCGCCAGGGGTATGGAGGGGTGACGGTTATACTCGTGGGCTAATTAAAAGCCCCCGATTTTTTGAGGACACCATGAGCGCAAATCCCCACGATCATGCGGCCGAAGAAGCCCATACCGGTCCGATCAAAAACCCCAAACAGCTGCTGGTGGCGGTGTTCTTCTCATTTGTAGTGCCCATTTTCGCCATCATCGGTCTGGTGTACTACGTGGTGTCGGAGGCCAAACCCGCGGGCACCAACTCGCCCCTGGGCGGCTTGACCGAAGAGTCGCAGCAGCAGGCTGTGGCGGCACGTATCCAGAAGGTAGGCATGGTCGACATTCGCGATGCCAACCGCGAGCTCAAGTCTGGCGAAGACGTATTCAAGGCCCAGTGCACCACCTGCCACAGCGCAGGCGTAGCGGGTGCACCCAAGTTTGGCGATGCCGCCGCCTGGGGCCCGCGCATTGCTACGGGCTTTGAGGCCC
The DNA here is from genome assembly GCA_947451445.1 of Comamonadaceae bacterium. Taxonomy (GTDB): domain Bacteria; phylum Pseudomonadota; class Gammaproteobacteria; order Burkholderiales; family Burkholderiaceae_C; genus Rhodoferax_B. Next base: position 8,838 of record CANFZJ010000044.1, on the reverse strand, counting down.
TGCTGCACTCGGCCCTGAAGGGCAAGGGCGCCATGGGCGCGCAGGGCGGTGGCGACTTTGAAGACACCGAAGTGGCGCGGGCCGTGGTCTACATGGCCAATGCGGGAGGGGGCAAATTCCCCGTGCCGCAAAAACCAGCGGCAGCAGGCACCGAAGCGGTCGCCGACGCAGCGGCCAAGTAAACGCAACACCCCTCAAAAGGCCGGACCATCCGGCCTTTTTTACGCCTGGAGAATTTAGGTGCGCATTGCCCTGCGCACCTACGGTGCGAGCTATTTAATTTATAGCAAACATCGCCTAAATCCTGCGATGCAAGGGCAGGCTGGGTTGACGGCGAACGACGGCCCACAGGCCCCCTCTGTATCATCCAACGCTTTGCCCCAAGCCCCCACGCCATGTCCGCCGGAATGAATATCGCCCAGCAAGAAGCTGTGAACTACCTGCACGGCCCCTGCCTGGTGTTGGCGGGGGCGGGGTCTGGCAAGACGCGGGTCATTACTTACAAGATCGCCCGCCTCATCCAAACCGGCATGCCCGCCAAGAAAATTGCCGCCATCACCTTCACCAACAAGGCGGCGATGGAAATGCGCGAGCGGGCCAAGCAGCTGATCGGGCGCGAGGCGAAGGACGTGGTGATCTGCACCTTCCACGCCCTGGGCGTGCGCATGGTGCGCGAAGACGGCCACCGGGTGGGCTTGAAGCCCCAGTTCAGCATTCTGGACGCCGACGACGTGACCGGCATCCTGAAGGACGCCGGGGGTAGCGTGGACGTAGCCACGGCCCGCACCTGGCAGTGGACCATCAGCAAGTGGAAGAACATGGGGCTGAACGCCGAGCAGGCCGCAGCCCAGGCCGCCGACGACAGCGAGGCCATTACCGCCCGGGTGATGGCCCTGTACGAAGAGCGGCTCACCGCCTACCAGAGTGTGGACTTTGACGACCTCATTAGCCTGCCGCTGCGCCTGCTGCGCGATTTCGAGGAAGTTCGGACCAAATGGCAAAGCGTGCTCGGCCACGTGCTGGTCGATGAATACCAGGACACCAACGCCACCCAGTACGAGGTGCTGAAGTACCTGGTCGGCACCAATGCGCGCTTTACCGCCGTGGGCGACGACGACCAGTCCATCTACGGCTGGCGCGGCGCCACGCTGGACAATTTGAAGAAGCTGCCCATCGACTTTCCGCAGCTCAAGGTCATCACGCTGGAGCAAAACTACCGCAGCACCAGCGCCATCCTGCGCGCGGCCAACAATGTGATTGGCCCGAACCCCAAGCTGTACCCCAAAACCCTGTTCAGTGAACTGGGCGAAGGCGAGCCGGTGCGGGTGGTAGATGCCGACAACGAAGAGCACGAGGCCGAGCGCGCCGTGGCCCGTATCGAGGGGCTTCGCAGCAACTCGCAGTTTCAAGAGTTCCGCCACTTCGCCATCCTGTACCGGGCCAACCACCAGTCCAAACCGTTTGAAAAAGCGCTACGCCGTGCGTCGATACCCTACAAGGTGTCGGGCGGCACAGGCTTTTTCGACCGGGCCGAGATCAAAGACCTGTGCGCCTGGTTCCGCCTGTGGATCAACAACGACGACGACCCGGCGTTCTTGCGTTGCATCACCACACCCAAGCGCGGCATCGGCCACACCACGCTGGCCAAGCTGGGCGAGTTTTCTACCCAGTACAAACTGAGCCTATTCGAGTCGCTGTTCACGTCGTCGCTGACCAGCCTGATGCCCGCCAAGGCCATGGACGGCCTGCACGAGTTTGGCCGCTACATCACCGACCTGGAATACCAGGCGCGGCGCACCATTGGTGCCGAGGACGCGCTCGCATTTATGCTGCAGTGGCTGAAAGACATCGACTACGAGAAGCACCTGTACGACAACGAAGACAGCGAAAAAGTCGCCGCCGCCCGCTGGACCAATGTGCTGGAGTTTTGCGACTGGATGGCGGCCCGCGCCGGTGGCCAGACGGACGAAGACTCCGGCGTGACGACGATGCGCGAGACCAAAAGCCTGCTGGAGGTGGCGCAAACCATCGCCCTGCTGTCCACCATCAACCAGCGCGAGAAGGACGCGGACGTGGTCACCCTGTCCACCCTGCACGCCTCCAAGGGGCTGGAGTGGCCGCACGTCATCCTGGCCGGGGTCACCGAGGGCATGCTGCCCTTCAAGTTGGACGACGACGAGGGCCGCCAGCAGGTGGTCAGTGAAGACATTACCCAGCGCCTGCAGGAAGAGCGCCGCCTGATGTACGTGGGCATCACCCGCGCCCAGCGCAGCCTGGCTGTCAGCTGGACGCGCAAGAAGAAAAAAGGCCGCGAAATGGTCACCGCCCAGCCCAGCCGCTTCATCAAAGAAATGGCACTGGACGCCAGCACCGCCAAGGAAGACCCGCGCGAAAAGCTGCGCGCCCTGCGGGCCGAGTTCGCCAAAAAATCCGAAACCGCCGTCGCCGCCGCCCAGGCTGCCCAAAAGTCGTGAACCTACGCATCGCTATGTTTTTAATAGCTACTACCGCAATATCCACCTGCGCTAGCGGCCAAAATGATGTAAAGACATGCATCTCGACCGAGGCCGTTAGCCCAGCGCTGCTGTATGGCACCTGGCGCGCTGAAATCACCGGCCAGCCGGGTGTGGCGGTAGTGCAGTTTGCCAAAGACCCCGAGCAGGACGACAGCCTGGTCGGCAGCATCCGCCGCGCGGATAAGGTCGCTGAAATTGCCGCCGAGGTTGAGCACGGCGCATTCAGCATGGAAGAATCGGCCGACGGCACCCACATCAGCGCCACCTGGGCCGGGCAACTCACAGAAGCCGCTTGCGGCAGAGAGATCAAAGGACTATGGACCGACGCCACCAACGACCAAACCCAGCCCTTCGTCTTGCGCAAGCAAGCCGGCTGGCAATGAAGCCCACCGCACTCACACTGCTGGCAGCCGCCTTGTGCGGGGGCGCGCAAGCGCAGACCTCGCCTGCCGCCAAAGCCGCCGCTATCACGTCCACCACCAACGTGGCCCCCGCCGCCCCGGCGACATCGGCCTCGGTGCCGTCTGCACCCTGGCTGGCTTGCGCCCGGCTGGCCAATGACAAGGATGCCCGCCTGGCCTGCTTTGACGAGCTGGCCCAGCAGCAGAGCGCGCCGCCTGTACTACCCACCGCCACGCTGGCTACCGCCACCGCCGCATTGCCCCAGGTGCCACCGCAGCCGATCGCCGTGGCGCTAGCCATCGCAGCAGACCAGGGCTGCAAAGACACCCGCTACTCGGAGTTTTCGCGCTTTTGGGAGCTGGAAACCGGCAGCGACTGCGGCACCTTTGGCATCCGGGGCTACCGGCCCATCAGCCTGTCGGTGGCGCAGGGCAGCAACATCAACGACCAGCCCAGCTCGCCCAGTGCGGGCCACACCGCCAGTACGGCCATCGACTACAAGCGCACCGAAAACCGCATCCAGGTGTCGGTGCGCACCAAGATCGCCAAGGGCATGCTGACCGACAGCGCCGCAGGCCTGAGCGATTCGCTGTGGTTTGGCTACACCCAGCAGTCGTACTGGCAGCTGTTCAGCCCCGAGCTGTCGCGCCCGTTCCGCAGCACCGACCACGAGCCCGAGCTGGTCTACGTCTACCCCAGCACCCTGGCCCTGCCCGGTGACTGGAAGCTGCGCTACACCGGCCTGGGGCTGGTGCACCAGTCCAACGGCCAAAGCCTGCCGCTGTCGCGCAGCTGGAACCGGGTCTACCTGATGGCGGGGCTGGAAAAAGCCGACACCTGGCGTGTGCAAGCCCGGGCCTGGAAGCGCATCCCCGAGAGCAACGGCAACGACGACAACCCGGACATCAGCGCGCTCATCGGCCGGGCCGAGCTGCTGACCGCCTGGAACCTGGACAAGAACAACACCCTGGTCGGCACCTGGCGCACCAATATGCACCGCGACAGCAAGGGTTCGCTACGGCTGGAATGGCTGCGCGCCCTGGACAACGGCGACGGCCACAAAAGCGCGCTGCGCCTGCACACCCAGCTGTTCACAGGCTACGGAGACAGCCTGATCGACTACAACCGGCGCCGCACGGTGTTCAGCGTCGGCTTGAGTTTGGTAGATTTTTAAGCCGCTTTGCTGGCGGGCTTGAGGTTGCTGAATTTTCCGTGCGGCAGGCTGCCCAGGCGCTTGAACATACGGCTGCAATAGCCCTGGATGCCCAGGCATTTGTTCAGCTCCTCGACCGGCAGGGGGCCGGACACCACCACGATGTCGTTGGCATAGTCTTGCGCCCCGGCAGCGCGCAGCTTGCGCCGTGCGCCCATGGCCCAGGACTGGATGCGGGTGGGGTTGCCGTGCTGAAACAACTCGCCCGTACTGGTGTCAAACGCGATGGCCACGGTGTCGGTTTTCAGCCGAAAACGGCGCTCCCCGGTGACCGCGCTGGGGGCGGTATCCATGTCGTACAGGTAGTAGCTTCCGGCTTTGAGTTGGTATTGCAGTTCCACGGCGTTCCCCAATTTGGATTGGATTGTGTACGACATTTATCACGCTAAACCGGATTATTACGGGGGAAAACTGCCGCTACTTCCCGCAAACCGCGACATTTACATGCCCTTACAGAATGCGGCGGAGGCGGCCCACCCAAGGCCACAACCGATAATCGGGGCATGACTACACCCCACACGCCCCAGACTTCTTCCGACTTCAGCACCCTGCCGCTGGCCCCCGCCATGCTGGCCAACCTGGAGCAGCTGGGCTATTTACAAATGACGGCCATCCAGGCAGCAAGCCTGCCGCTGGCGCTGCTAGGGCAAGACCTGATTGCCCAAGCCATGACCGGCAGCGGCAAGACCGCCGCCTTTGCCATCCCGCTGCTGGCCAACCTGAACGCCCGCCGCTTCGCCGTACAAGCCATGGTGCTCTGCCCGACCCGCGAGCTGGCCGACCAGGTCACCACCGAAATCCGCCGCCTGGCCCGTGCCGAAGAAAACATCAAAGTGGTGACCCTGTGTGGCGGCGTGCCGCTGCGCGGCCAGAACGCCAGCCTGGAACACGGTGCGCACATCGTGGTGGGCACGCCGGGCCGCATCATGGACCACCTGGAACGCGGCAACCTGGACATGTCGGCACTGAACACCCTGGTGCTGGACGAGGCCGACCGCATGCTGGACATGGGCTTTTTCGACGACATGGCCACCGTCATCAAGCAGTGCCCCAAAGAGCGCCAGACCCTGCTGTTTTCGGCCACCTACCCGGACAGCATTGCCAGTTTGAGCGCGCAGTTCATGCGCACGCCCAAGATGGTGACCGTGCAAGCCCAGCACGCCACCACCCAAATCGCCCAGCGCTGGTACCAGGTAACTAAAACCGAACGCCTGCCCGCCGTGGGCCAACTGCTGAACCACTTCCGCCCGGCCAGCACACTGGCGTTTTGCAACACCAAGGCGCAGTGCCGCGAACTGGTCGAAGTACTGCAGGCCCAAGGCTTCAGCGCACTGGCGCTGTACGGAGAGCTGGAGCAGCGTGAACGCGACCAGGTGCTGGTGCAGTTTGCCAACCGCAGCTGCAGCGTGCTGGTGGCCACCGACGTGGCCGCGCGCGGACTGGACATTGCCGACCTGGCCGCCGTCATCAACGTGGACGTGACGCCGGATTCCGAAGTCCACATCCACCGCATCGGTCGCACCGGGCGGGCCGGCGCGGAAGGCCTGGCGCTGAATTTGGCCTCCATGAACGAGATGGGCTTCGTCGGCAAGATCGAAGTGCTGCAAAACCGCGAATCCGAATGGCACAAGCTGGAGGAGCTCACCCCCACCAGCACCGAGCCGCTGCGCCCGCCAATGCTGACGCTGCAAATCACCGGGGGCCGCAAGGAGAAAATCCGCGCGGGCGACGTACTGGGCGCGCTGACCGGCGATGCCGGCTACACCCGCGAGCAGATCGGCAAGATCAATGTGAACGAGTACTCCACCTACGTGGCGGTAGACCGCCGCATCGCCCATGAGGCCGAGCGCAAGCTCAATGCCGGCAAGATCAAGGGCAAGAGCGTGCGGGTGCGCTTGTTATAAGGGTTAGACGGCAGCCAGTTTGCGGGGCTGGCGGCCGTAGTACAGCTTCATGCCCAGTATCACCAAGGCCAGCGACAGCGTCAGGCCGTTGGCGATCACCACCGGCCAGGCCTGCAACATCAAGCCATACACCAACCAACCCGCCACACCGGTGACAAACACCGAATACATGCCCAGTGAAATGCCGCTGACATCGCGGGTCTTGAAGGTCAACCAGACCTGCGGCACAAAGCTGCAGGAGGTCAGGATGGCGGCTACGTAGCCGATCAGGTCGATGGTTTGCATGGAATGGGATCAGAGGTGTGCGGCTGGATGCTTTGCGTGTAGCGATGTAAGGTTTGCCACACCACTTTGGCTAGGTTTCTACCAGCAGCTTTTCGATCAATTTGTGCAGCTCGGCAAAGTCGGGCTCGCCGATGAAGCGCTTGACGATCTGGCCGCGCTTGTTGACCAAGAAAGTGGTGGGCGTCAGCTGCACCGGGCCCCAGGCCTGGGCGGCGGCACCGGTGTTGTCGATGGCCACCGGGAACGGCAGCTTGCGGGTTTGCGCGTAGTTGACCACATAGCTCGGCGGGTCATAGGACATGGCAATGGCCAGCGTGTCAAAGCCCTGGGCATGGTACTTGTCGTAGGTGGCGATGATCTTGGGCATCTCACCCACGCAGGTGACGCAACTGGTAGCCCAAAAATTGACTAGCGTAACCCGGCCTTGCAGGTCGGACGTGGTTTTCTGGCTGCCGTCCAGCAGTACATAGGTCGCCATGGGCGCGGCAGCATTGCCCCCGGCAGCCAGATAATAGGCACCCGCGCCAACGGCCAGCAAAGCCGCCAAACCGACGCCAACAAGAGATTTATTCATTTCAAAGGTGCCCCATGGATCGTCGCCATTTTAATTCCGCCGCTATTTCTGCACTGTGCCTGCTGGCCGTACAGCAAGCGCACGCCCTGTCACTGGCCGACCTGACCGACAAAGAGGCCAACCAGGGCCTGAAGGCCGCGCTGGAGAAGTCGGCGGTAGCCGCAGTCGGCCTGCTCGGCCAGTCGGATGGATTCATGGGCAACGAAAAAGTTCGCATCCCCCTGCCCGGCTCCCTAGACCAAGCCGCCAAATTGCTCAAAACCATGGGCCAGGGTAAGCGGGTGGACGAGCTGGTCCTGGCCATGAACCGCGCCGCCGAAGCCGCCGTGCCGCTGGCCAAAGAGCAGCTGGTGGCCGCGGTGAAGGGCATGAGTTTCACTGACGCCAAGCACATCCTGACCGGCGGCGACAACGCGCTGACCAGCTTCTTTGCCGAAAAAACCCGCACCCCGCTGTTTGCCAAGTTCCTGCCGGTGGTGACCCAGGCCACGGCCAAGGTCGGCGCGGCCGAAAAGTACAACCAGTTTGCCGGTAAAGCCGCCAGCTTCGGCCTGGTCAAGCCCGAAGACGCATCCATCCAGGACTACATCACCCACAAAACCCTGGACGGCTTGTATCTGATGATTGGCGAGCAAGAAAAGCAGATCCGCCAGGACCCGGTGGGTACGGGCAGTGCAGTACTCAAGAAAGTGTTTGGCGCGCTGTAAATGCGCTACACCGCTCTGCTGCTGGCCTTGCTGGCCGCCTGCAGCCCCGCGTTGAATTGGCGCACCGTGCGCTCCGACGCGCACCCGCTGCAGATGCTGCTGCCCTGCAAACCCGACAGCGCTAGCCGCGAAGTGCCCATGGTCGGGCAAACGGTGCTGCTGGACATGCAGGGCTGCGAGGCTGCCGGGGCCACCTTTGCGGTGTCGCACGTGCGGCTGGTCGATCCCACCCAGGCCGCTGCCGCGCTGGCTGGATGGCAAACCGCCACCCTGGCCCAGCTGCACGCCCAGCCCTCGCAAGCACAGCCGTTTGCACCGCACCTCAGCTGGGCGCTGCCGCAGGCACAACGCTTGCACCTTGCCGGGCAACGTGCCAATGGACAGCCCTTGCAAGCCCAGGCCGTATGGTTTGCCCGCATCGGCCCGGTGGGGGTGGACATCTACCATGCCCTGGTGCTGGCCGACACCATCGACCCCGCCGTAGCCGACACATTCTTTGCCAGTTTGAAACTTCCGTGAGCGCCGTTCGCTCAGACCATAATAAAAGCATGAACAGCATCCTCATCATCGCCCACGCACCGCTGGCCCACGCGCTGCGCGAATGTGCGCTGCACGTGTTCCCCGACTGTGCGGACGGTGTGGTGGCGCTGGACGTTCAACCCCACACCCCACCCGAAGAAACCTTTGCCATGGCCCGTATCGCCATGGACCAGCTGGGCAGCAAGCACTTTTTGGTGCTGACCGACGTGTTCGGTGCCACGCCCTGTAACGTGGCGCAAAAGCTGGTCGATGGCGTGAAAGCCAAGCTCATCACCGGCGTCAACCTGCCGATGCTGCTGCGCACCGTCAGCTACCGCCACGAATCCCTGGAGGCCCTGGTGCAGCGCGCGCTGGTCGGCGGCAGCCAGGGCATCATGCAAGTCGCCATTACCGCTCCCCAGAACCAAGCCCGCAAGAAGCATGATCAAAACCACCACGACCATCAGCAATAAACTGGGCCTGCACGCCCGCGCCTCGGCCAAGCTCACCAAGCTGGCAGGCAGCTTTCCCTGCGAGGTCTGGATTGCCCGGGGCGAACGCCGCGTCAACGCCAAAAGCATCATGGGCGTGATGATGCTGGCCGCCGGCATCGGCTCCACCGTCACCATCGACACCGAAGGCCCACAAGAGCAGGCGGCGATGGACGCACTGCTGGCGTTGATTGCGGACAAGTTTGGCGAAGGGGAGTGATGGTGTA
>CANFZJ010000043.1 GCA_947451445.1 Comamonadaceae bacterium | reverse complement strand
TCATCGAGCGCACCAGGTCGTACTGCACGTCAAACGGCAGGCTGGTGGAGATGCCGTTGGGGTAGACCTCGTGCGTCGTCAGGCCTTCGGGTTCCAGAAAAATCTGGTGGCTTTCCTTGTCTGCAAAGCGGTTGATCTTGTCTTCCACACTCGGGCAATAGCGTGGGCCCACGCCTTCGATCTTGCCGGTAAACATAGGGCTGCGGTCAAAGCCGGAGCGGATGATTTCGTGCGTGCGCGCATTGGTGTGGGTGATCCAGCACGGCATTTGCGCGGGGTGCATGGCACGCTTGCCCATAAAACTGAACACCGGAATCTGCTCCCCCACCCCACCCGGCATGCCGTCGCCAGGCTGCTCGGCCAGTTTGGAATAGTCGATGCTGCGGCCGTCGATGCGCGGCGGCGTGCCGGTTTTCAGCCGGGCTTGCGGCAGCTTCAGCTCTTTCAACCGGGCACTCAACGACACGGCGGGCGGGTCACCGGCACGGCCCGCAGCGTAGTTGTTCAGGCCGACGTGGATCTTGCCGTCCAGAAACGTGCCCGCCGTCAGCACCACGGTGCGGCTGCGGAACTGGATGCCGACCTGCGTCACCGCGCCCACCACCCGGTCGCCTTCGACCATCAGGTCGTCCACCGCTTGCTGAAACAGCCACAGGTTCGGCTGGTTCTCCAGCATGCGGCGGATGGCGGCTTTGTACAACACCCGGTCGGCCTGGGCGCGGGTAGCACGCACCGCAGGGCCTTTGCTGGAATTGAGGATGCGGAACTGGATGCCACCCTCGTCGGTGGCCAGCGCCATGGCACCGCCCAATGCGTCCACCTCCTTCACCAGATGGCCCTTGCCAATGCCGCCGATAGAGGGGTTGCAACTCATCTGGCCCAGCGTCTCGATGTTATGCGTCAGCAGCAGCGTCTTGCTGCCCATACGCGCAGCGGCCAGCGCGGCCTCGGTGCCAGCATGGCCGCCACCGACGACGATCACATCAAATTCTTGGGGGTACAACATACGCAGGTTCCTAGGTTCAACCCCTCAGCGGACACGCTGGCGCGGCAAGCACGAACATGTGCATAAGACTCGGCTGGGGGGTCCAGCATTTTAAAGGTGAAGCCTCTTGCCCGTTGGTATCGGCTTTATTTGCTATTTTTTATATAGCTACTACTGCAAGCAGTACCTGCGCCAGCGGCCTTTTTCTTGCAGACCAGTGAGAACCCGCTTGTCACAGGGTTGTCATGACTGAAAAAGACACTTGGGGCCATTTCCACACGAAAACCACCCCATGAACACTGCAACTTTGGCGGCAACGCCTGTCCCAGCGGCACAGCCGCCGTCACGGCCCCAGCTGGACCAAAAAACCAGCCCGGTCACGGCCATCGTATTCATCGCCTTGCTGGCGATTGGCCTGCTGTTCAGCAGCTACAGCCTGGTCAGCGACGTGCGCGAAGCGGGTGCGCAGGCGACCACCTGGGTGCCCTACCTGCTGCTGGGCGTGGCCCTGCTGATTGCGCTGGGGTTTGAATTTGTCAACGGCTTCCACGACACCGCCAACGCGGTGGCCACGGTGATCTACACCCACTCGATGCCGCCCAACGTGGCCGTTATCTGGTCGGGCTTCTTCAACTTTCTGGGCGTGCTGATGTCCAGCGGTGCGGTGGCCTTCGGCATCATCTCGCTGTTGCCGGTGGAGTTGATCCTGCACGTGGGTTCGGGCGCGGGCTTTGCCATGGTGTTTGCGCTGCTGATCGCCGCCATCCTCTGGAACCTGGGCACCTGGCTGCTGGGCTTGCCATCGTCGTCGTCGCACACCCTCATCGGCTCCATTCTGGGCGTGGGCATTGCCAACGCGTTGATGCATGGCCGCGACGGTACCAGCGGCGTGGACTGGGCGCAGGCCACCAAGATCGGCTATTCGCTGCTGCTGTCGCCACTGGTCGGCTTTGGCTGCGCTGCCCTGCTGTTGCTGGCGCTGCGTGCGCTGGTCAAGCGCAAAGAGCTGTACGAAGAACCCAAGGGCAACCAGCCACCACCGCTGTGGATCCGCGCCCTGCTGGTGCTGACCTGCACCGGCGTGTCGTTTGCCCACGGCTCCAACGACGGCCAAAAAGGCATGGGCCTGATCATGCTGATCCTGGTGGGCACCGTGCCCATGGCCTACGCGCTCAACCGCGCCATGCCCGCCGACCAGGTGGTGCAATTCAGCGCCATGGCCCAGGTCACCCAGCAGGCGCTGCGCAACACCAGCACCATTGCCGCCCCGGCTGTTCCACGTGAAACATTGACCACCTACCTGCGCACCAAAGAGCTCACCGCCGAAGTGGTACCTGCGCTGGACGTGGTGGTGGGCGACATCGGCACGCAGGCCAAAGAACACGGCTCGCTGGCTAAAGTGCCCGCCGCTGCCGTCACCAATATGCGCAACGACATGTATTTGGCATCGGAAACCATCCGCATTTTGGACAAAAACCCTGCCGCCAAACTGAGTCCAGACGCCAAGACCAACCTGAAAGCCTTCAAAGGCCAAATCGACGACGCCACCAAGTTCATCCCCCTGTGGGTCAAGGTGGCCGTAGCGATTGCGCTGGGCCTGGGCACCATGGTCGGCTGGAAGCGCATCGTGGTCACCGTGGGCGAGAAGATCGGCAAAACCCACCTCACCTACGCCCAAGGCGCATCCGCCGAGCTGGTGGCCATGGTCACCATTGGCGCGGCGGATATGTACGGCCTGCCGGTGTCCACCACCCACGTGCTGTCGTCCGGCGTGGCGGGCACCATGGCGGCCAACCAATCGGGCCTACAGATGTCCACCATCCGCAACCTGCTGATGGCCTGGGTGCTGACGCTGCCGGTGTCGATTTTGCTGTCCGGCTCGCTGTACTGGCTGTTTGCGCAGATTTTCTAAGATGGACATTCACTACGGATCGGACAAAAACGGCCTGCTCTGCGGCTACCTGTTCGAAGGCGGCGCACCCGGTGTGCCGCTGGATTTGGCCCAGGCCATCGCCTGGCTGGGCAACGACCGCGCCAAAAACGCAGCCGATTTCGTTTGGCTGCACTTCAACCTGAGCGATGCCGCCGCCGAGGCCTGCATCCGCAAACAGCTGCCCGACGTGGTGCCCGAGTTCTTCGAAGCGCTGCACGAGGGCTCGCGCTCGACCCGCATCGAAGACGCGCACGACACGCTGATCGCCGTGGTCAACGACGTGGCCTACGCGTTCGCCTTTGACCCCGCCGAGATCGCCAGCCTGTGGCTGAACGTGGGGCCGCACCTGGCCATCAGCGCCCGCTCGCACCCGCTGCGCTCCATCGACCAGATGCGCGACGCGGTGAAAAACGGCAAACCGCTGGCCTCGTCCGTTGCGTTTTTGAACACCCTGCTGCACGAACAAGGCGACGTGCTGGTGCGCATCGTGCGCGACGCCACCGTCAAAGTGGACGTGATCGAAGACAAGTTTCTGGTCGGCCGCCTGCAAAACCGGCGCGCCGATCTGGGCCAGCTGCGCCGCGTACTGGTGCGGCTGCAGCGCCTGCTGGCCCCCGAGCCGGGCGCCCTGTTTCGCCTGCTGCGCCTGCCACCCCAGTGGATCAGCGAGCACGACCTGGAAGAGCTGCGCCAGGTCACCGAAGAGTTTTCCCTGACCATCCGCGACCTAGCCGAGCTGAAAGAGCGCATCAAGCTGCTGCAAGAAGAAATCGCCGCCCAGGTCAGCGAGCAGACCAACAAAAGCGTCTTCACCCTGACCATGGTCACCGTGCTGGCCCTGCCGATCAACATCGTGGCCGGCCTGCTGGGCATGAATGTGGGCGGTATCCCGCTGGCCGACCACCCGCACGGGTTTATGTCGGTGGTGTCGATGGTGGGGGTGTTTACCGGGCTGGCGGCCTGGTATTTGTACCGGCAGCGGGATTGACCACTATTGTTTTGATAGCAACTGGCGCATGTATCACCTACACCAGCGGCCTATTTAGCCACCAATCTTGACCGGCGCCCCCGTGCGCGCACTCTCGTACAGCGCGTCCAGAATTTCCATCACCACCAGCCCCTGGTCGCCGCCTGCCGGGTGCGGCTGGCCGGTCAGGATGGCTTCGGCGTAGTCGTACATGGCCGACTTGGCCTCGGCGGTGGGCGGGCACAGGTGCATGTTGACCGGCGCACCGTTGACTTCGGTGAACACGTGGGCGTCGAAGGTGTAGCCCTCGTGCAGGTTTTTCTGCAGCAGCCCGGCTTGGGTGCCCAGCAGCCGGGTTTCCATCAGCTCGGCCTCCTGGATGTTGGCGGCCCAGGAGGCCTCCAAGGCCAGCGTGGCGCCGTTTTCAAAGCGAATGAAGCCAGCAGCCAGGTCTTCCACATCAAACGTCTTACCGGCCTGCTGGGCCAGCGCGCTGGCGATGGGGTTATAGGTGCTACCCATCACCCAGGTGGGTTGGGGGTAGCCCATCAGCCACAGCGCCAGGTCCAGCCGGTGCACGCCCAGGTCGATCAGCGGGCCGCCCCCGGCCAGCGCCTTGGTGCCAAACCAGCCACCAAAGCCGGGCATGCCCCGGCGGCGGTGCCAAACGCTGCGGCCATAGTAGAAGTCGCCAAACAGACCCGCATCGACCTGCGTTTTCAGCGCGCGGGACGCGGCGCTGAAGCGGTACGAGAAGTTAATCATCAGCCGTTTGCCCGCGGCTTGGGCGGCATCCAGCATGGCGCGGCCCTCCACCGCGTTCATGGCCATGGGCTTTTCGCACAGCACATGGCAGCCAGCGGCCAAGGCGGCCAGGGTCAGCTCTTTGTGGAACTTGTTCGGCGTGCAGACGCTGACCACGTCCAGCTGTTCAGCGGCCAGCATCGCCTCGGCGCTGGCGTAGCGGCCTGCCACGCCAAATTCAGTGCCCACCTTGTCCAGCCGCACCGCGTCGGGGTCGGCAATGGCCACCACTTCCACGTTCGGGTGCTCTTGCCAACCTTTGATGTGGGCACGGCCCATGCCCAGGCCGATGACGCCTACGCGTAATTTGGGGGTCGTGTTCATACCAAATCCGCCTTGGTTTGGGTGATGCCGACGTGGGCAAAGCCGGGCTTGGGGCTGATGGGTTCCAGCGGCTGGGCATTGGGGCACACATCGACGATGTTGACCCGGGGCGCGGCCCAGTTCACCGCATTGGCGATGACGCGCTGCACGTTTTTATCAAAGTAGGTCGGGTAGGCCTCATGGCCAGGGCGAAAGTAGAAGATGCGGCCATGGCCGCGCTCCCAGCAGCAGCCGGAGCGGAACACCTCGCCGCCCTCGAACCACGAAATGAACACCGTGCTGTCGGGCTGCGGAATGTCGAAGCGCTCGCCGTACATCTCCTCGTTCGGCAACTCGAAATATTCGCCCAGCCCGGCGGCGATAGGGTGCGAAGGCTCGACCACCCACAGGCGCTCTTTCTCGTGCGCCTCGCGCCATTTCAGCGAGCAGTTAGTGCCCATCAGGCGGCGGAAGATTTTGGAGAAATGGCCGGAGTGCAGCACGATCAGGCCCATGCCTTCCAGCACCCGTTTTTGTACCCTGTCGACGATGGCGTCATCCACCAGGTTGTGTACCTTGTGGCCCCACCAGATGAGGACGTCGCAGGCGGCCAAGCGCGCTTCGGTCAAGCCATGCTCGGGCTCGTCCAGCGTGGCGGTGGTGACGTTCAAAGCCAGCGCGCTGGGGCTGACCTTCAAGGCGTTGGCAATGGTGGTGTGCAGGCCGTCAGGGTAGATGGCTCCGACGGCGGCGTTTTCACGTTCGTGGCGATATTCGTTCCAGACGATGACATTCAAACTGGTTTTCACAGGGCTTCCTTGGAGGTGGGATGGGAGTGCGCTGACTCTAAATACCCACCCCCGCCGCCACAAGCGCAAACGCTGTCAATAAACCCCGATAAATACTAAAAATCTACGCTGCGCCTCAAACCGCCAGTGCCCGCATCTCGGAGATCAAATCGGCCTTGCCCTCAAAGCCAATCCCCGGCAGCGGCGGCAGCGTGACGTAACCGTTTTGCACCTTCACGCCGTCGGGGAAGCCACCGTAGGGTTGGAACAGGTCGGGGTAGCTCTCGTTGCCGCCCAAGCCCAAGCCTGCCGCAATCGCCAGCGACATCTGGTGGCCGCCATGCGGAATGCAGCGGCTGGGCGACCAGCCGTTTTCTTTCAGCATGTCCAGCGTGCGCAGGTATTCGACCAGGCCGTAGCTCAGGGCGCAGTCAAACTGCAGCCAGTCGCGGTCGGGGTGCATGCCACCGTGGCGGATCAGGTTGCGTGCGTCCTGCATCGAAAACAGGTTTTCACCGGTGGCCATGGCGCCTTGGTAGACCTCGCCCAGCTTGGCCTGCAATTCGTAGTCCAGCGGGTCGCCCGCCTCTTCGTACCAGAACAGCGGGTACTGCGACAGCGCACGGCCGTAGTCAATCGCCGTCTTCAAGTCGAAGCGGCCATTGGCGTCCACCGCCAGCTGCTGGCCGGGGCCCAGGATCTTCAGCACCGACTCGATGCGGGCGCAGTCTTCGGCCAGCGTGGCCCCGCCAATCTTCATCTTGACCACCGAATAACCGCGCTCCAGGTAGCTGGTCATCTCGCGCTGCAGGCCTTCCACGCCCTTGCCGGGGTAGTAGTAGCCGCCAGCGGCATACACAAAGACGCGTGGGTTGGGCGTGCCGTTGCCATAGCGCTCGGCCAGCAACTGGTACAGCGGCTTGTTGGCGATTTTGGCCACGGCGTCCCACACCGCCATGTCGATGGTGCCCACCGCCACCGAGCGTTCGCCGTGGCCGCCGGGTTTTTCGTTGATCATCATGCGGGCCCAGATCTTGTGCGGGTCCAGGTTGTCACCGCTGTCGTCCAGCAGACTGGCGGGCTCGGCTTCCAGCAGGCGCGGCAAGAAGCGTTCGCGGATCAGCCCGCCCTGGCCGTAGCGGCCATTGGAATTGAAGCCGTAGCCCACCACCGGCTTGCCGTCGCGGATGACATCGGTCACCACCGCCACCAGGCTCAGCGTCATTTTGGAAAAATCAATATAGGCGTTGCGGATGTCCGACTTGATCGGGCGGGTGGATTCGCGGATGTCAACAATCTTCATGGTGGGTCTCGGTAAAAAAGGGAAAGCAAAACACGTTATTTGGGCAGCGACGAACCGCCGCAGATGGCGATGTCCTGCCCGGTAATGGCCGCCGCCACGGGCGACAGCAGGTAGGCCACCAGGGCCGCAATCTCGGCAGGTTCAATCAGGCGGCCCATGGGCGGCAGGCGCGGGGCGCTGCCTGCACGGGCCGGGTCTTGCAGCATGCCGGTGGCGGTGGCCGCCGGTGAAATGACGTTGACCGTGACGCCTTGGGCCGCCACCTCGGCCGCCCAGCTGCGCGCCAAGGCCACCAGCGCCGCCTTGGTGGCCGCGTACTGGCCGCGCCCCGGCATGCCCTGGGCCACGCGGCTGCCGATCAGCACCACCCGGCCCCGCCCGCGTGCGGCCATGGCGGGCACGATGGCATCGGCCAAGCGCGTGGCGGCATCCACATGCAAGGTCCACATCAGTGCGCCGCCTGCGTGGTCCAGGCTGCCCAGCGGGCCAACCCGCAGCACACCGGCGGCATGCACCAGGGCATCCACGGCGGGCAGCTGCGCGGCCACCCGGGCAATGTCTTCACCGCTGGACAAATCTGCCGCCACCGCCGTGAATCTGGCATGCACGATGCTGGCCGCTGCCACGTCCAGCCCGCTAACCTGCCAGCCCGCCGCCAGCAGCGACTCGGCAATCGCGCGGCCGATGCCGCTGCTGCTGCCGGTGACGACCGCGTGTTGTACAGAATTAGCAGCCATGATCTGCCCCTTCCAGAACGCCGCGGAACCGGCTTTGCCGGGCCGCCAGCGTTGCCCCCTGCAAGGGGGTTGGCGTAGCGACACGCAGTGCGCGAAGACTGGGGGTGTGCCTACTCAACACGGATGTTGCCCTCGGTCACGATCTTTTGCGACCGCTCCATGTCGCTGCGCTGGAACTTGGCAAAGTCGTCCATGCTGCCGGGCGTGAGCAGCAGGCCCTGCTCTTTCAGCTTGTCCTTCATATCGCCCGCCAGCGCCTTGTTGATTTCGGTGTTCAGCCGCTGCGCAATGTCGGCGGGCAGTTTGGCGGGGCCCCACAGGCCGTACCAGCTGTAAAACTCGTAGCCCGGAATCGTCTCGCCCACGGTGGGCACATCGGGCAGGCTGGTGGCGCGCTGGGCCGATGTGACCGCCACCACCCGCAGCATGCCGCTCTTGTGGTACTGAAAGGAGCCCAGAATCGGGTCGATAAACCCGTCGATCTGCCCGCCAATCAAGTCCTGGAACGCCGGTGCCGTGCCCTTGTACGGCACGATCAGATAGTCCAGATTACCGGCCCGCTTGAGCAGCTCGGTCGACAAATGCCCGGCCGAACCGATGGAGCCGACTGCAAACGTCATCTTGCCGGGGTTGGCCTTGGCGTAGCTGATGAGCGATTTGATGTCGGTCACCGGCAGGTTTTTGTTGATGGCAACCGACAGCGGGGCCTTGGCCACCAGCGCCACGGGCGTGAAGTCCTTGGTCACGTTGTAGGGCACCGACTTCATCGTCATCGGCGCAGTGGTGAAGGTGGAGGCATTGAACAGCAGCGTGTAGCCGTCCGCCGGGGCCTTCGCCACCGTATCACCACCAATCACGCCGTTGCCACCGGGCTTGTTTTCCACAATAAAGTTCTGCCCCATCTGCTCGCCCAGCTTGAGCGCCAGCAGGCGGCCCACGGTGTCCAGCGTGCCGCCGGGCGGGAACGGAATCACCACCCGCACCGGTTTGGTGGGGTAGCCCTGCGCAAAACTGCTGGCAGCAGCGGCCAAAGCCACGGTGCCCAGGACGGTGCGGATGAAATGTTGGCGTTGCATACGGCCTCCTGTTCAGCGTTGCAGCAAACCAGCTTGTTGCACTGCGGCGCGCAGGGCGGCCATTTCTTTCCCGTTCGGGGCTTCCGTGGGGGGGCGCACCGTCGGGTCGGCGATCACACCGGCCAGGTACATGCCGCCCTTCATACGGGCATGGGCCTCGCCAGTAGGTTCGCCACCGCCGTACACCGCGTCTTTTAGCGGGGTGATGATGGATTGCACTGCCATGGCTTTTTTCAGGTCACCGGCTTGGACGGCATTCCACAGGTCGATGATCAGCTGGGGGATGAAGGTGGCAAAGCCCACCAGCGCACCGTCCACGCCCTGCACCATGGACGACAGCAGGTATTCGTCGTGGCAGGTCAGGATCGCCTTGCTGGGGTCGGCTTCGCGGATGGCCTGGATGTCACGGGCGTATTTGTTCATGTCGCGCTGGCCGACCTTGAAGGCCTGCAAGTACGGCAGCCGCGCCAGGTCGGCCAGCAGCTGCGACGAGTACGAGGCGCGGGTCCACGCGGGGTAGACGTGGCACACCAGGTCCAGCCCCGGTGCGGCCTGGTGGATGGCGTCGAAATACTGCAGCGCGTGGCCAGGGGTAAAGCCAAAGCGCAGCCAGTGGTGCGGTGGCATCACGTCCAGCGCCACGGCACCTGCTGCTGCGGCCATGCGGGCGTGTTCAGCCGCTTCAGCCAGGCCTTCGCACACGATGGACGAAATCACTGGCATGCGGCCCTTGAGTTCATCGGCCACGATGCGGGTCACTTCAGCGCGCTCGGTGGGCGTCAGCGAAAACACCTCGCCGGTGTGGCCGTTGGTCATGATGGCGACCACGCCGTCGTGTCCGGCCAACCAAGACGCCAGCTTGCGCAACGCGGGTTCGTCGATGCGGTGGTCTGGCGTGAAGGGGCAGGAAATGGCGGGAATGATCCCGCGGTAATTGCTGATGGACGGCATAGGGTGTGTCTCCTTGGGGATGTAAAGGCCAGTGCATTGCTGGGCTGGCCGTATCATCTGACGCCAGGCCATTTCCGGTCCAATACCCATATCGCATACATGTATCGCACCCCAAAAAACCCTGGCCATGGGCCCCGGTAACCGCCCCCTCAGCCTGGACTGGCTGGAAGACTTCTTGGTGCTGGCAGACAGTGGCAACTTTTCGCGCGCAGCCCACATCCGCGCCATTGCCCAGCCCGCCTTCAGCCGCCATATCCGGTCGCTGGAAGAATGGGTCGGCGCAGAGCTGGTCGACCGGGGCGGCCACCCCGCCACGCTGACCCCCGCAGGCGAACGCTTTCTCCCCTTGCTGCAAGAAATTGTGGCCAGCCTGGAGGCCGCCCGCATCAAGGCCCGCGCCGCCCAGGAGCTGGCCGCCGTCAGCCTGACCTTTGCCGCCACCCATGTGCTGTCGCTCACCTTCTTCCCGCGCTGGCTGGGCAGCCTGGAGGCGCAATTGCGGCTAGGCCCGGTACAAACCATGTCAGACAGCTCGCAGGCCTGCGAAGAGCAGATGCTGCAGCGCAAAGTGCAGTTTGTGCTGTGCCACGGCCATGCCGAAGTGCCCGGGCGGCTGGACGACGGGCTGCACCCGGTGCTGCGCCTGAGCGACGACGTGCTGGTGCCCGTATCGGCCCCCGGCGTAAACGGCCTGCCGCTGCACCCTATCGGGCCGGGCCTGGCGCCCCCCATCCTGGCCTATTCCGAAGCCTCTGCGCTGGGCACCATCCTGCGCAGCCGCATGCAGGCCCTGCACGGCAACGGGCCGAATCCGCTGCAGCGGGCCACCCCGGTGTTCACCGCCCACCACGCCGCCCTGCTCAGAACCATGGCCATCGAAGGCCGCGGCCTGGCCTGGTTGCCGCTGAGTTTGGTGAAAGACGATCTGCAGCACCACAGCCTGGTCGAAGCCGGTGGCGCGGACTGGCAAGTACCGGTGGAAATCCGCCTGTACCGCCAGCCCGCCGAGATGACGGCCGCCGCCGAATCCATATGGAAATTAGCCCTGCAGCGCTGATTAGATCAGCGTGGGCAGCTATTTTTTTAATAGCAATATAGCCTGTGCATGCGGCCTGTGTTGAAATCAGCCGCATGAAAACACTCATCTTCGCGGGCAGCACCCGCCAGCAGTCGTACAACCGCCAATTGGCCCGTGCCGCCAGCCAGCTGGCAACCCAGGCCGGGGCCGATGTCACCCACATCGAGCTGGCCGACTTCAACATCCCGCTGTACAACGCCGACCTGGAAGCCACCGGCACGCCCGCCGACGTGCTGCGCCTGAAGCAGCTGATGTTCGACCACCCGGCCTGGATCATTTGCGCACCCGAATACAACGGCAGCTACACCGCCCTGCTGAAAAACACGCTCGACTGGGCCTCCAGCCCGGTCAAGACCGACCCGGTCTGGAAGGACGGCAGCCGCGCCTTCAGCGGCAAGGTGGTCGGCCTGTTGAGCGCCTCGCCCGGCGGACTGGGTGGCCTGCGCTCACTGAGCCACCTGGCACCCCTGATGATGAACCTGCAGTGCTGGGTCGCCCCCAAGCAATTCGCCCTGGGCCGCGCGTTTGAAGCCTTTGCCGAAGACGGCAGCCTGCAACATGACAACCACCGCACAGGCGTGCAAGCCGTCATAGACCAGGTGCTATGGGCCGCACGGCGTTTACATGCCGAATAGGCCTGCAACGCACGTTTTATCTGCGCAAGCAGCTACATAATTAATAGCATTATGGAATGCCGCCTTGGCTGCGGCGCGTGTTGCACCGCGCCCAGCATCAGCTCACCCATCCCCGGCATGCCGGTAGTCAACGGCATCAGCAAGCCTGCGGGTGTGCGCTGCGTGCAGCTGGACGATGCCAACCTGTGCCGCATCTTCGGCCAGCCTGAACGCCCCGCCGTGTGTGGCCAGCTGCAGCCCGCACCGGACATGTGCGGCAGCAGCCAGACACATGCGCTGCACTACCTGGAGCAGCTGGAAATCGCCACCCGGCCCTGAGGGCTCGGTAAGCAATAACTTGCACATGTGTCTCGCCAGCTTCGGGCGCATTGCGTCGTTGTGAATCCCTTGCATAGCGGAGCTATGCGGCGGGCTCCACGCCTTACCGAGTCCTGACTTTCATTTTTGAACTGTGCCCCCGCCGTGGGCCTTTGGTCCGCAGCGGGGGCATTTTCATGGGCGATTTATGGCATTAGCGCAAGTTTTATCTGCTTTTGTAGCTATAAAAATAATAGCAATTCGGTTTTTTGTAAAACCATGTGTTTGGATTGGACTTGGCTGTTAACTACTCTTCTAAATACTTTATTAATACATAGTAGTAGTAGTAAGGATCGGCCTCTTCTGTGGGTAAGTCTGTTTTATCCTTTTTAATCAACAGCTTATCCCGCTTGGCCGAATGTGCGTGACCCTGCTTTTTTGGTGTCACGCCAATATGAACAACTTTTCAGAAACCCTATTTCCTGTGGATAACTAAAGGCTTATGCCAGCACTGTCCACAGGTTTTTAAACAGCGAGGCCGCTATGGCGACAAAACTCAAGATTGACTTCGTGTCCGACGTGTCCTGCCCCTGGTGTGTGGTGGGTTTGAAGGCCCTGGAGCAGGCTTTGGCCGAGGTGGGCGACAGCATCCACGCCGAGCTGCACTTCCAGCCCTTCGAGCTGAACCCGCAGATGGCCCCCGAGGGGGAGAACAAGGTGGAGCACCTGGCCCGCAAGTACGGCTCCACGCCTGCGCAGGCCGTGGCCAACCGCGAAAGCATTCGGGCGCGCGGGGCCGCGCTGGGTTTTGACTTTCGCTTCAGCCTGCAAGACCGGGTGTACAACACCTTTGACGCCCACCGCCTGCTGCACTGGGCCGAAAGGGAGGGCCAGCAGCACGCCTTGAAGCAGGCGCTGTTCGACGCCTACTTCACCCAGGGCGAAAACCCCAGCGACCCCGCGCTGCTGGTGCGTGTGGCCGCGCAGGTGGGGCTGGACCCGGTGCGGGCGCAGGCCATCCTTGCATCTGACGAGTTTGGCGCCGAGGTACGCGAGCGCGAGCAGTTTTATACCGACCACGGCATCCATTCGGTGCCCGCCGTCATCATCAACGACCGGCATTTGATCTCCGGCGGGCAGCCAGCCGAGGTGTTTGCGCAGGCGCTGCGCCAAATTGCGGCGGAGTAAGTTGGGGCAAGAAGCTTTGTGCACAGTCTCGGTGCACTTTGTACGCAATTTATAGAAATATTGGGTACATACGCTGGCACAGTTGATGCGTAGGGTGTGGGTATGCAAACCCCTTCTACGACCCCCACGCCCTCGGCCATCGAAATCATCGCGCTGACCAAGCGCTATGGATCGGGCAAGCCCGCTGTTGACAGCATCAACCTGCGCATCGCCCAGGGCAGCTACTGCTGTCTTTTGGGGCCTTCGGGCTGCGGCAAGAGCACCACTTTGCGCATGGTGGCGGGGCACGAGTCGGTCAGCAGCGGCGACATCCTGCTGGAAAACCGCAACATCACCGACCTGCCCGCCGCCGAGCGCGGCACGGCCATGATGTTCCAGAGCTTTGCGCTGTTCCCCCACCTG
>CANFZJ010000042.1 GCA_947451445.1 Comamonadaceae bacterium | reverse complement strand
CTGCCCCGCGTGGGCATCTGGTCGGTGCTGGCCCCGCCCGGCTGGCGCATGCGCGGCACGCTGGCCGCCGACGCCCGCCTGGGCGGCAGCCGCGCCGCACCGCTGTGGAGCGGCACGCTGCAGGCCGACGACCTGGCGCTGCGCTCGGTGGTCGAAGGCATCGAACTGCGCGATGGCCGCCTGCGCGCCCAGCTGGACGGACAACGCCTGAACATCACCGAATTCAGCCTGCACGGTGCCCCCACGGCGGCCGACGCAAAAACCGGCGTAGTGGGCAACGACGGCGGCAGCCTCAACGCCAGCGGCACGGCGCAATGGACAACATCCACCACGGCCCCGGCAGGCATTCAGCTGGACCTGAAAGCCCAAGCCAGCGGCCTGCGCATCTCCGCCCGGGCCGACCGCCGCCTGGCCGTATCTGGCACGCTGCAGGCCCAGCTGGCGCAAGGCAAGCTGGTGCTGCAAGGCGCCTTGAAGGCCGACCAGGCGCTGTTTGTCCTGCCCGAAGAAACCGCCCCCAGCCTGGGCGGCGACGTGCGGGTGCGCAGCAAGACCACCACAGCAGTGGCTCCGGCAGCCCCCGTGGCGGCCCGCTCTCCGGCCCTCACCCCGCAGATCACGCTGGCGCTGGACCTGGGCGACGACTTTCACCTCATCGGCCGGGGCATCGACACCCGGCTGGCGGGCCAGCTGACCCTGCGCGCCGGGCCCACCCTGGCCGGGCCACGCCTGACCGGCGAGCTGCGCACCGTGCGCGGCAGCTACCGCGCCTACGGCCAGAACCTGGACATCGACGAGGGCGTGCTGCGCTTCAACGGGCCTTTTGATAACCCCGCGCTGGACATCCTGGCCATCCGCCCCAACCTCAGCGTGCGGGTGGGCGTGCAGATCACCGGCACGGCGCTGTCGCCCAGCATCCGGCTGGTTTCGGAGTCAGACCTGTCCGACGCCGAAAAACTGGCCTGGCTGGTACTGGGCCGCAGCGCCGCCAACGGCGGGGCCGAAGCCGCCGTGCTGCAGCAAGCCGCGCTGGCCCTGCTGGGCGGCAACGGCAAAGGCATCTCCGGTGGACTGGCCTCGGCCCTGGGGCTGGACGAACTGTCGTTCAGCGGCAGCGCCAGCAACACCGACGGCAGCACCAACGCCGCTGCCGTCACCTTCGGCAAACGCCTGTCGCGCGACTTCTACGTGTCCTACGAGCACAGCCTGGCCGGTACGTTGGGCACGCTGTACATCTTCTACGACCTGTCCAAACGCTTCACCCTGCGGGCGCAGACGGGTGAGCAAAGCGCGATTGACCTGATATTTACGCTGCAGTACGACTGAGCGCCGGGGCCGGTGCACGCCGCGCGGTGGCGGCGCTGCCCATGGACGCAGCCATGGTGCAGCCAATCGCCAGCCACTGCGTGGGGCTCAGGTGCTCGCCCAGCAGCCCCATCGCCAACACCGCAGCCACCGCCGGTTCCATGCTGATCAAAATGCCGAAGGCCTCTTTGGGCAGGCGCTTCATCGCCACCATTTCCAGCGAAATCGGCACCGCGCTGGAAATCGCTGCCACGCATACCCCCACCCACAGCACCGAGGGCGACAGCAGCGCCGCCCCGGCGTGCCCGATACCCACCGGCACCACCACACAGGCCGCCACCAGCAAGCCCAGCGACACCGAATGCCCGGCGTGCAGGTGGCCCACCCGTTTGCCAAACACGATGTACAGGGCCCACAGCACCGCCGCCCCCAGCGCGTACAGCACGCCGGTGGGGTCCAGTTCACGGCTGCCCAGGCCCAACGGCAGCAGCATGCCCAGGCCCAGAGCGGCCAGCGCCAGCCAGACGAAATCCAGCATCCGGCGCGACGCCGCAATCGCCAAGGCCAGCGGCCCGGCAAACTCAATCGCCACGGCCAAGCCGAAGGGCAAGGTGCGCAGCGACATGTAGAACATCAGGTTCATCGCGCCCAGCGCTGCGCCGTAGCAGGCAATCGACAGCGCGTCCGCCCGCGACAAATGCCAACGCCAAGGCCGCCACAGCAACAGCAGCAGCAAGGCCGAAAAACCCACCCGCAAAGCCGTCGTGCCCTGCGCACCCACCAGCGGAAACAGCTGCTTGGCCCAGGACGTGCCAATGCCCAGCGCCGTCACCGCGCCCAGAACCGCCAAAAAAGAAACCACCTGTGGGTACCGTGTCAAAGCCATGGATGCAAATATGAATCGCTGCACAGCCGGGTTTGGCTGCAAATGCCGGCCATCGTACCGCGGTCACGCTGGGTGGGCCGAAGCCTGTACTACCGCCGGATGAATTTATAAAAAACAGGCCTCCAGCGCATATTCCACCTGCACAAGCAGCTATTTTTTCGATAGCACGCCGCCCCAACCCCCCACGCCCCTGCCAGGCCCTACAATCCCGGCTCCCCTTGTAGTTCAATGGATAGAACGAGTGCCTCCTAAGTGCTAAATACAGGTTCGATTCCTGTCGAGGGGACCACATTTTGTACATACGCAAAATAGGCCTTTGGCGCATATTCCACCTGCACAAGCAGCTATATTTAAAGTAGCAACATGGCCCAACACACCGCTACCGTTGCCTGGCAACGCGACACCCCCAGCTTCACCGACCACCGCTACAGCCGCCGCCACACCTGGCAATTCGACGGCGGAGCGACGGTCATGGCATCGTCATCGCCCCATGTGGTGCCGCTGCCGCACTCCGACCCGGCGGCGGTGGACCCGGAAGAGGCGTTTATTGCATCCCTGTCCAGCTGCCACATGCTGTGGTTTCTGGACTTGGCCGCCCGCGCGGGCTGGGTGGTGGACAGCTACCGGGACGAGGCCATCGGCACGCTGGCCCGCAATGCCGACAAGCGCATGGCCATGACCCAGGTCACGCTGCGCCCCGCCGTGCAGTTCGGCGGCAGCCCACAGCCCAGCCAGAACGAAGTGCTGCAACTACACCACGCGGCCCACGAGGCCTGCTACATCGCAAATTCGGTCAAGACCGAGGTGCTGTGCGTGCCGGTGTTTCACCTTTAAAAACAGGGTTTAGCGCTTATAGGCAAAGCGCAAAAAGCTACGTATTTAATAGCAAATTACGCCAATAACGACCGGTACGTCCGGGCAGTGTCCTGGCTGGTCTGGTCCCAAGAGAACTGCGCCAGACGGCGCTTGCCACGGGCCACCAAGTCGGCGCGGCACGACGGGTTGTACAGCGCCTCGCGCATGGCCTGGTGCACCGAACCGGCGTCCTTGGGCTCAAAATACAAAGCACCATCGCCGCCAATCTCAGGTAGCGACCCTGCGTTGCCCAACACCGTAGGGCAGCCGCTGCCAAAGGCCTCCAACACCGGCAGCCCAAAGCCTTCGTACAGCGACGGAAACACGAACACCTCGGCCAGCTGGTAGAGCAGGTGCAGCTCGGCATCGCTGGCGCGGTGCTGGTGCACCCGGTCTGCCAGACCGTGCAAAGCAAAAAAAGCCCGTTCACTCGGGCTGAAAGGGCCGCCGGTGCACACGATGTGCAGCTCCGGGTCGGCGTCCAGCAGCGTGCGCATGCTGTTGACGAAAAAAAAGAAGTTTTTGTACACCGTGCGTGCGCCTACAAACAGCACATAGCGCGCGGGCAGGGTCGCCGGTAATACAGGCGGGGCACCGTGGTGGGTATCCAATGCACTGGCCAAATGGATGACTTCCACCTTGTCGGCTGGAACCCCGAATATCTGCACCAGGTCTTTTTTGGTGCATTCCGATATGGCAATTATTTTGTGGGCTTTGTGGGCTAACCGCCGCTTACGCTCCGATGTGCGGTCCGTCAGGTTGTAATACTCTGGGTATATTTCATGGATCATGTCATATACCGTTAGTACAAATGGTTTATTACCTATATAAGGCAAAAAATAATCGTCGTAATAGGTCGGATGGAAAACATCAAAATCTTGCTTTTGTAATGCAGCAATTGCCAGCCCACGGTTTACAAGGGCAGAATCCACCGATTTTTTGATTTTATTTTTAAAAACAAACAGACTCCACTTCCCCTTGAAGTCTCGGCCACCCATGAAATTTTCGTAATCATCCAGATTGATCTGTGCATTTTTAGAAAAACGGGTGTTTTCCAAATGTTCATTTTGTGAAAATTTCAAAGAAACATCGACCTGCACATCCGCAGTCGCGTCCAACCTTGAAATTATTTCGCAAAAATAACGCGATATTCCACCAATTTTTTGCATTTCAAATGCTTGGTGGTCGTACAAGATTTTCATGGCACGGATTTTTTGTTCAAATTATGAGGACCGCATGGCGCATATGCTGCGTGGCATTCAATACCAGCCAGTCCAGCCAAACTACGCCTGAACTGTCGTAGTTTGGATATTAACCCGCACCATGTTACGGCAAGCCGGCAGGGGGTCGGCGCCGGAATGCAGCCGGGTTACCCGCCGTGCAAACGCACCACCGTCTGCTGTAAATCCTGCGCCCAGGCGCGGCGGTCGCGTCCGGCGGCGGCTTCGGGGATGCCAAACACCACGTCGGCGGCAATGGTGCGGGCGCTGAGGGTGCGCCAGATCGAGCCGACCAGGGTGTCGTCGCCCACAAAACTGGGGCCGCTGTGCAGCGTGCCGGTGTGCAGATCGACAAAGCGCAGCGCCAGCGGTAGCACCGGGGCCTGGGCCGCAATGGCGGCTTGCAGCAGGTTGGCGTGGAACGGCATGACCGCGTGGCCGTCCCCGGTAGTGCCTTCGGGGAACACGCCGATCACGTCGCCTGCCTGCAGCCGCTCGGCCATGTGGTGCACCACGCGCATGGCGTCGCGGCGCGAGGCGCGTTCGATGTACAGCGTGCCCGCGCCGGTGGCCAGGGTGCCGATGATGGGCCAATGCTTGATCTCGGATTTGGAGACAAACCGGCAGTAGCCTGCGGCGTGGACCACGGCAATGTCCAGCCACGAAATGTGGTTGCAGACCAGCAGCAGCGGCCCCTGGGCGGGCGGCGTGCCGCGCACCCGCAGGGTGATGCCCAGTACCACCAGCAGCTGGGCCGACCAGCTTTGCACCCGGCGTTCACGGCTGGCCACGTCCATCTGCGGAAAGTGACGGCGAATCGTCCACCAGCCGACGGCGATGTGCAGCAGCAGGCCCAGCAACTTGCCTAGAACGCGGAAGAGATGCATGTTTAACCTAGATCCGGCAGTTGAACACGCCCGAGGGCGCCACGATGGGTGCGCCAGAGAAGGCGCGACAACGACGCGGGCTACTGCCCGCTAGGCGGAGCAACGCACTATGGCGTGTCCAGCGTGGTGCCCTCGGACGTGTAGCGCTCCCACCCAAGAGGTGAGCGTGGTGACGTGGCAAAAAGTCAATATTCATAACGCCTTCCAGACGGCAACAAGCGGTCAACTGCCGGATCTAGGTTTAAGCCAAATAGGCTGCCAGCGCAGGTACTACTTGCGCTGGCAGCTATCTTTTTGATAGTTAAGCTTCAAACGCCACGTAACCGGCCACCACGGTGCTGCGCACCCGCCCCGGCAGTTCGTAACCCGAGAACGGCGTGCTCTTGCCCTGGCTGCGCAGGCTGTCGGCAGCGACCGTCCAGCGGGCAGCGGGGTCGAACACGCACAGGTCGGCCACGCCGCCTTCGACCAGTTGGCCTACGCTGGCTTGCAGCGTGCCCAGGCTGCTGCCCAGCACGGCGGCGGGGGCGCAGGTGATGCTGGCCAGCGCACGCTGCAGAGGCACATCGGCGTCTTGGCTCCACTTCAGCGCCAGGCTGAGTAGCAGTTCCAGGCCGGTGGCACCGGGTTCGGCCTCGGCAAACGGCAGGGCTTTGGCGTCCGCCTCGACCGGCGTGTGGTCGGACACCAGGGCGTCGATGGTGCCGTCGGCCAAGGCGGCACGCAGGGCGTCGCGGTCGCGCTGCTGGCGCAGCGGCGGGGTCAGGCGGGCGCGGCTGTCGAAGTAGCCGATGTCGGTGTCGGTGAGGTGCAGCGAGTTGATGCTGACGTCGCAGGTGACGCGCAGGCCGTCGGCCTTGGCCTGGCGCACCAGGGCGATGCCCGCCGCGCTGCTGATGCGGCACAGGTGGACGCGGGCCCCGGTGGTCTTCAGCAGCTCGAAAATGGTGTGCAGCGCAATGGTTTCTGCGGCCACCGGCACGCCGCCCAAGCCCATGCGGGTGGCCAGAGGGCCGCTGGCGGCCACGCCCTTGCCCAGGTGCAGCTCTTGCGGGCGCAGCCAGACGGGGTAGTCGAAGGTGGCGGCATATTGCAGCGCGCGTTGCAGCACCTGGGTGTTGCCCAGCGGTACTTCGGCCTGGCCAAAGCCGATGCAGCCTGCGCCGGTGAGCTCGACCATCTCGGTCAACACCTCGCCCTGCAGGCCCCGGGTCAGCGCGCCCAGCGGGAACAGGCGCGCCTGGTGGTTCTTTTTGGCGCGGAACTTCAGCATCTGCACCAGGCCGGGCTCGTCCAGCACGGGGTCGGTGTCGGGCGGGCAGACCAGGCTGGTCACGCCGCCTGCTGCCGCTGCGGCCATTTCGCTTTCCATCATGCCTTCGTGCTCGTAGCCGGGCTCGCGCAGGCGGGCGCACAGGTCCACCAGGCCGGGCAGCACGATGCAGCCGCTGGCGTCGATCACGCGGTCGGGCGTGAAGTCGGGCAGATCGCGGCCAAGGGCGATGATGCGGCCGGTGGCAATGGCCACCGGGCCGACGCGGTCCAGCCCGCTGGCGGGGTCGATGAGGCGACCGTGTTGGATCAGGGTTTTCATGAATTTAAGCCAAATAGGGCTCTAGCGCAGGTAGTACCTGCGCAAGTAGCTATGAATTGAATAGCAAACAAGGTCAGGCCTCGTTCCCGGCGACGATGCCCATCACCGCCATGCGCACGGCGATGCCAAACGTCACCTGCGGCAGGATCACGCTTTGCTTGCCATCAACCACGTCGGAGGCGATTTCCACGCCCCGGTTGATCGGGCCGGGGTGCATCACGATGGCGTCGGGCTTGGCCAAGGCTAGTTTTTCGGGGGTCAAACCGAAGCTGCGGAAGAATTCCTGGCTGGACGGCAGCAGCGCGCCGCTCATGCGCTCGTTTTGCAGGCGCAGCATGATGACCACGTCGCAGTCCTTGATGCCCTCTTCCAGCGTGTGGCAGACGCGCACGCCCATCTGCGCCATGTCGGCAGGCACCAGGGTTTTGGGGCCGACCACGCGCACTTCGGCGCAGCCCAGGGTGGTCAGCGCATGGATGTCGGAGCGCGCCACGCGCGAGTGCAGCACGTCGCCCACGATGGCCACGGTGAGGTTGCTGAAGTCTTTTTTGTAGTGCCGGATGGTGTACATGTCCAGCAAACCCTGCGTAGGGTGCGCGTGGCGGCCATCGCCTGCGTTGACCACGTGGACGTGCGGCGCGACGTGCTGGGCGATCAAATAGGGCGCGCCGGATTCGCTGTGCCGCACCACGAAGATGTCAGCAGCCATGGCGCTGAGGTTGGCGATGGTGTCCAGCAGCGACTCGCCCTTGGCAGCGCTGGAGCGGGCGATATCGAGATTGATCACGTCGGCGCTGAGGCGCTTGGCGGCGATGTCGAAGGTGGTGCGGGTGCGGGTGCTGTTCTCGAAAAACAGGTTGAACACGCTCTTGCCGCGCAGCATCGGCACTTTTTTGACCTCGCGGTCATTGACGCTGACGAAGTTGGCGGCGGTGTCCAGAATCTGCGTCAGGATGTCCTTGGGCAGGCCTTCGGTGGACAGCAGGTGGATCAGCTCACCGTGTTGGTTGAGTTGGGGGTTGTTGCGTTTGTAGAGCATAAAAGGTTCAGCCTTCCAGGTTGAAGCTGAAGGCACCAGCGGTGCTGCGCGCCAGGGCCAGTTGCTGGGCGGCAGGCAAAGCGACACGGGCGGCGGCAAAGTCGGGCTGGATGGGCAGCTGGCGTCCGCCCCGGTCTACCAGCACCGCCAGGTGGACGCTGGCCGGACGGCCAAAGTCAAATAGCTCGTTGAGCACGGCGCGGATGGTGCGCCCGGTGTAGACCACGTCGTCCAGCAGGATGATGTCGGCCCCGTTCACGTCAAAGGCCAGCGCGGTTTGCCCGCCGCCGCCCGAGACCATGCCGCGCTGCGAGAAGTCGTCGCGGTGCATGGCGCTTGAAATCACACCGGCCTTGCCGGGCAGTTGCAAGTCGGCCTGCAGGCGCTCGGCCAGCCAGGCCCCGCCGGAGGTAATACCGACCAGGCGGGTATCGGGTTTCAACAAAGCCCTGACACCTCTTAAAAGCTCAAGGTACAGCGCTTCAGCATCAAGCAAAAGTGCCCCCACGCTTGTCGCTTCGCGTACTGCGCTGCCCCCCGTGGGGGCCTTCCCGCCTTGGGGCGGCCCGGCGTCGCTCAATGTGCTCACGGAATACTCCTCAAAAATTGTTCCAGGATGATGCAGGCCGCAGCGGCATCGGCGTCTTTGGCACCCATCTCCAGCGCTTCGGTGGTGCTGTAGCGCTCATCCACCTCAAAAACCGGCAGGTTGAAGCGGCCACGCAGCTGGCGGGCGAACTTTTGCGCGCGGCGGGTGTTGTCGTGGGCCGCCCCGTCGGGGTGGAACGGCACGCCGACCACGATGGCATCGGGCTGCCATTCCTTGACACTGGCCGCGATGGGCACAAACCGGGCATCGCCCTCGGCCTTGATCGTGCCCTGCGGCGTGGCGGTTCGGGTAAAGCGGTTGCCAACGGCAACGCCGGTACGTTTTTGGCCGTAATCGAAGGCCAAAAAGGACTGCAGATGGGCGGGGATGGGCTCCGTCATGCGTGGCCCGCTTCGGGGGACAGCATCCAGGATTGGAGACCGAGCAACATCAAGGCCTTGTCGTAGCGCTCGGCTACGGGGGTATCGAAGATCACCCCCAGATCGGCATCGACCGTCAGCCAGCTGTTCTCGCCCAGTTCGGCCTCCAACTGGCCCTCGCCCCAGGCCGAATAGCCCAGCGAGACCAGCACCCGGCGCGGCCCTGCCCCGGCGGACATGGCTTCCAGCACGTCTTTGGAGGTAGTCATCTCCAGCCCACCGGGGATGGCCATGGTGGCGGCGTAGACCGACTCGCTAGGGTCGATATCGCTGGCAACAAAGGCCTCGTGCAGCACAAAACCACGCTCGGTCTGCACCGGGCCACCCTGGAACACGGGGCTGTCGGTCAGGTCAGCGCGGCGCAGCGGCAGGTCCACCTTGTCGAACAGGGTCTTCAGGCTGATGTCGCTGGGTTTGTTGATGACCAAGCCCATCGCGCCACGCGGGCTGTGTTCACACAGGTAAACCACGCTTTTGGCAAAGGCGTCGTCCTCCAGGCCGGGCATCGCAATCAAAAAGTGATGCGTCAGGTTCATGGGGGAGGTGTCAGCGGTCATCGTCTGATTTTAAAACAGGGACCGTGTCGAATTTGGACAAGTGCACGTCCGCATGGCGCAAGGTGACACACGGAGGGCATCCAACAATGAACACCATTGATTAGCCCCCACGAGAACCCCATGCGCGGCCAAAACTACTCCCTCTGGAGCCTGCTCAAGCACGGCTTTAAAAACCACCAAACCTGGGAACCCGCCTGGGAACGGGTGGCCCTGAAACCTTCCTACGACGTGGTGATCGTCGGCGGCGGCGGGCATGGCCTGGCCACAGCCTATTACCTGGCCAAAAACCACCCCGAGGTCGGCAAGATCGCGGTGCTGGAAAAAGGCTACCTGGGCGGCGGCAACACGGCCCGCAACACCACCATCGTGCGCTCCAACTACCTGTGGGACGAGTCGGCGGCCATTTACGAGCATTCGTTGAAGCTCTGGGAAGGCCTGACCGAGGACCTGAACTTCAACGTGATGTTTAGCCAGCGCGGCGTGTTCAACCTGGGCCATACCCTGCAGGACATGCGCGACATCGAACGCCGGGTCAACGCGAATGCGCTGCAAGGCATCGACGCCCATGTGCTGAACGCGCAAGAAGTAAAAGAAAAAATCCCCCAGCTGGACTGCAGCCGCAGCCGCCGCTTCCCGGTGCTGGGTGCCAGCTGGCAGCCCCGCGCCGGCATTGCCCACCACGACGCCGTGGCCCGGGGCTTTGCCCGCGCTGCCAGCCGCCTGGGCGTGGATTTGATTGAGGGCTGCGAAGTCACCGGCATGGACATCCAGGGCGGCAAGATCCGTGGCCTGCAAACCAACCTGGGCGCAGTCAGGACCGACCGCGTGGGCTGCGTAGCCGCCGGGCACTCTTCGGTACTGGCCACGATGGCCGGGCTGCGCATGCCGCTGGAAAGCCACCCGCTGCAGGCATTTGTGTCTGAATCTATGCAGCGCGTGATCGACACCGTGATCATGTCCAACGCCGTGCACGGCTACCTGAGCCAGTCCGACAAGGGCGAGCTGGTGATTGGCGCGGGTATCGACAGCTACGTGGGTTACGGCCAGCGCGGCAGCCCGCACGTGATCGAACACACCGCCGCCGCCATCATCGAGCTGTTCCCCCAGTTCTCCCGCGTGCGCATGAACCGCCAGTGGGGCGGCATTGTGGATGTGACGCCGGACGCCTGCCCCATCATCTCCAAGACCGCCGTGCAGGGCCTGTTCTTCAACTGCGGCTGGGGCACGGGCGGCTTCAAGGCCACCCCTGGCTCAGGCCACGTATTTGCCGACATGCTGGCCAAAGGGGAGCCCAACCAGCTCGCAAAAGCCTTTGCCGTAGACCGTTTCTTGACGGGCCATTTAATCGACGAACACGGCGCTGCTGGCGTCGCACATTGACCATGACGAACACCCCCAGTCTTGCCCACTGCGTGTGGCCGCCAACCCCCTTGCAGGGGGCGACACCAGCAGCCTGGCAGAGCCAGTTCTGCGGTGTCCCTGGAAAGGGTCCGTCTCGTTTATTGCGTTGCGTTGTGCGCGACGACTTGTGGAGTTAATTACATGTTTCTTTTGCATTGCCCCCACTGCGGCGAAACGCGGGACGAAGAAGAGTTCAGCAACGCCGGTGAAGCCTACATTCCCCGTCCCACCCAGCCCGAAGCCGTGGACGATGCCGTCTGGGGTGACTACGTTTTCATGCGCCGCAACACCAAAGGCTGGTTTTGGGAGCAATGGCAGCACACCGCAGCCTGCCGTAAGGTGTTTGCCGTGAAGCGCAACACCGCCACCTACGAAATTGCCGGAAGCTGGACGCTGGCCGAAGGCAAGGCGTTATTTCTAGCCGACATGGCCAAGGAGCAAGCATGAGCGGCACCCGTGTTCAACAGCCGGGCACGCGCATCGACGCGACCCGCACCGTTAAATTCACCTTCGATGGCCGCGACTACACCGGCCACCCCGGCGACACGCTGGCATCGGCCCTGCTGGCCCACGGTGTACGCCGCATGGCACGCAGCTTCAAGTACGGCCGTCCGCGCGGCATCATCGGCGCCGGGGCCGAAGAGCCCAACGCACTGGTGCAGCTGGGCGTGGGCGCGCTGACCACGCCCAACGTCAAGGCCACGCAGGCCGAGCTGTACGATGGCTTGAGCGCCCGCTCCACCTCGGGCTGGCCGTCACTGGACTTTGACTTGAAGTCCGTGCTGGGCCAGGGCTCGCGCTTCATGCCTGCCGGTTTTTACAGCAAGACCTTTAAATGGCCGCAAAAGCTGTGGCCGCTGTATGAAACCGTGATCCGCAAATTTGCCGGTTTTGGCGATGCGCCCACCGAGGCCGACCCTGAGCACTACGACCACCTGCACCACCACGTCGATGTGCTGGTGGTGGGCGGCGGCGCCTGCGGTCTGCTGGCCGCACTGCAAGCCGGGCAGGCCGGGCTGAAAACCGTATTGCTGGACGAACAGAATGAATTCGGCGGCTGGCTGCTGTCCGACCCGACCGCCCTGATAGATGGCCGCAACAGCGACGCCTACATCCGCTCGGTATTAGTGGCCTTGGCCGCCATGCCACACGTCACCGTGATGGCCCGCACCACCGCCTTCGGCATGTACGAGCAAAACCTGGTGCAGGCGGTAGAGCTGCTGCAGGACCACATTGCCCCGGACCAGCGCCAGGCCCACCTGCCGCGCCACCGCATGCACAAAATCCGCGCCCACCAGGTGGTGCTGGCCACGGGTGCCATCGAACGCCCCCTGGTGTTTGGCAACAACGACCTGCCGGGCGTGATGACCGTGTCTGCCGGGCAAACCTTTTTGCAGCGCTACAGCGTGCGCGTAGGCCAGAAAGTGGTGATTTGCGGCACCAGCGACCTCATCCACGAATGCGCCGAACTGCTGGCCAAAGCCGGGGCCAGCGTCACCGTAGCCGATGTGCGGCACGGCGCGGTAGCCCGTAACAGCAGCTACACCGTCATGGCGGGCCACGGCATCGCCGAAGTCACTGGCGGCAGCGAGGTCAAAGGCGTGCGCCTGGTGCCCCTGCATGCGACAAAAGACGAAGTGGCAGGCACCGGCACGCACATCGTCTGCGACGTGGTGCTCAGTTCCGGTGGCCTGTCGCCCACTGTGCATTTGTTCTGCCACGACGGCAGCCGCCCACAATGGATCGAGGACGTAGCGGCCTTCGTAGCCCCCGGCACGGGCCGCAAGGGCGTGGCCTGTGTAGGCGCAGTGACGGGCGCGTTTGAACTGCCTGCCGCACTGGCGCAGACCACCCACGCCATGCTGCAGGTACTGGCCGCCTGCGGCAAACCCCAAACCCTGCAAGCCCCCATGTGCACCCAGCCCAAACGGCTGGCGGCGCGCCCGATGTTCCGCCTGCCCGACGGCAAGGCCGAGGGCGAAGGCGCCAAGGCTTTTGTGGACTACCAGAACGACGTCAGCGCCGCCGACATCGAGCTGGCCGTGCGCGAGAACTACCACTCCATCGAGCACGTCAAGCGCTATACCGCGCTGGGCTTTGGCACCGACCAGGGCAAGCTGTCCAACGTAAACGGCTTCGTCATCACCGCCCGCGCCCTGAAGCGCCCGGTGAACCAGGTCGGCACCACCACCTACCGCCCGGCCTACACCCCGGTCAGCCTGGGCGCGCTGGCGGGCACCATGCGCGAAGAACTGTTTGACCCCAACCGCTACAGCGCCATCCACGCCTCCCACGTGGCACGCAACGCCGCACTGGAGCCCGTAGGCCAATGGCAGCGGCCCTGGTACTTTGCCAAGCCTGGCGAAGACCTGCACGCCGCCGTCAACCGCGAATGCCTGGCCGCACGCAACGGCGTGGCGGTGATGGACGCATCGACCCTGGGCAAGATTCAGATCGACGGACCGGATGCGCGTGAATTCTTGAACCGCATCTACGCCAACGCCTGGACGCAACTTGCCGTGGGCAAGTGCCGTTACGGCCTGATGCTGGACGAAAACGGCATGGTGATGGACGACGGCGTGACCGCCTGCACCCAGCAAAACCAGTTCTACATGACCACCACCACCGGCGGCGCGGCACGCGTGCTGAACTGGCTGGAGCGCTGGCACCAAACCGAGTGGCCCGATCTGAAGG
>CANFZJ010000041.1 GCA_947451445.1 Comamonadaceae bacterium | reverse complement strand
TGCCTGAACCCCATAACCACAAGGAGACAAACCCATGACCACACGACGCATCCTCACCACCCTGGCCCTCACCGCCATGGCATTCACCGCCACATCGCCCGTTTATGCCCAGGACGGCAAACCGCTGGAATGGGTCGTCGGCTACGCTGCCGGTGGCGGTTCTGACGCAGTAGCCCGCACCACGGCCGAAACCATGGCCAAGATCCTGGGCACGCCCATCATCATCAACAACAAGCCGGGCGCGGCCACCAACATCGCCGCCGAATACACGGCACGGTCCAAGGACTATGGCCGCATCATGATGACGGCCGACTTCGCCACCCTGGCGGCCAACCCGGCGCTGTTCTCCAAACTCGGCTACAACGCCGAAAAAGACCTGGCCCCGGTCGGGCTGCTGGCGCGCTTTCCGCTGGTGCTGGTGGTGGGGCCGCAGGTGCCGGTGAAGAACTACAAGGAATTTCTGGCCTGGGTGCGTGCCCAGCCCAACGGCGTGAACTACGCGTCGGCCGGCGTGGGCAGCCCGCACCACCTGGCCACCGAGCTGCTGCGCGAAAAAATGGGCACGCCCATGACCCACGTGGCCTACCGGGGCGCAGCCCCCGCGATCGCCGACGTGCTGGGCGGCCAGGTGCCGTTCATGCTGGTGGACACGGCCAGCGGCAACCAGTTTGTGCTGGCCGGCAAACTCAAGGCCATTGGCGTGGCCAGTGCCCACCGCATCGCCACCCTGCCCGACGTGCCCACCCTGGCCGAACAGGGTCTCACCGACTTTGAAGCCTACGCCTGGCAAGGCCTGTCCGTGCCCACCGGCACACCGGCTGAAACCGTGGCCAAACTCAACAAGGCCTTGGTCGAAGCGCTGAACTCCACCGTAGTGAAAGCCCGCTTCCAGGCGCTGGGCGTAGAAGGCCTGCCCGGCACGCCCGCACAGATGGCTAGCTACACCAAAAGCGAACGCGAACGCTGGGGCCGCCTGGTCCGCGACAACAACATCCGGGTGGATTAATTTTTAACAAAATAGGCCTCTAGCGCACATTCCATCTGCGCTAATAGCTATAAAAACCAGAGCAAACCATGACCACTGACTCTTCCGTACAGCGCCGCTACCAAAGCGGTTTTGGCAACGAATATGCCAGCGAGGCCGTGCCAGGCAGCCTGCCACAGGGCCGCAACAGCCCGCAGCAGGCTCCGCTGGGGCTGTACGCCGAGCTGGTGTCGGGCACAGCATTCACCGCGCCGCGTGCCGAGAACCGGCGCAGCTGGCTATACCGCCGCCAGCCCTCGGTGGTCAGCGGTAGCTACCAAGCCTATGCGCAGCCGCGCTGGACCAGCGGCGCCTCCGGGGGCGTAGTCACCCCGCCCGACCCGCTGCGCTGGAACCCGTTCCCCCTGCCCGCAGACGGCAGCCGCGTGGATTTTGTGGATGGCCTGGCCACCCTGGTAGCCAATGGCGAACCGGACGCGCAGGTGGGCATGGCGGCGCTGGTGTATGCCGCCAACACCTCCATGCAGCAGCGCGCGCTGGTCAATGCCGACGGCGAGCTGCTGCTGATCCCCCAGCAAGGCCGCCTGGTGGTAACCACCGAGCTGGGCGTGCTGGACGTGGCCCCGGGTGAAATTGTGCTCATCCCGCGCGGCATCGCCTTCAAGGTGGGGCTGCCGGATTCGGAAGCTGGCGCGGGTGCATCGCGTGGCTATGTGTGCGAAAACTACGGCGCGCCGTTCCGCCTGCCCGAGCTGGGCCCCATCGGCTCCAACGGCCTGGCCAATGCACGGGATTTTCTGGCCCCGGTTGCCAGTTTTGAAGATACCGCTGGCAGCTACGAAATCGTCAAGAAGTACGGCGGCCAGTTGTGGCGCAACCAGCAGCCCGGCAGCCCGTTCAACGTGGTCGCCTGGCACGGCAACCTGGCCCCGGTGAAGTACGACACGGCACACTTCATGGTGATCGGCTCCATCAGCTTTGACCACCCCGACCCCAGCATCTTCACCGTGCTGACCAGCCCCAGCGACACACCGGGCACCGCCAACTGCGACTTCGTGATCTTCCCGCCGCGCTGGATGGTGGCCGAAGACACCTTCCGCCCGCCCTGGTACCACCGCAACCTGATGAGCGAGTTCATGGGCCTGGTCACCGGCCAGTACGATGCCAAACCCGAAGGCTTCAAGCCCGGCGGTGCCAGCCTGCACAACTGCATGGTGCCGCACGGCCCGGATGCCGATGCCTTTGACAAGGCCAGCCACGACGCGCTGGTGCCGCACAAGCTGGACAACACCCTGGCCTTCATGCTGGAAAGCCGCTACCGTTTTATCCCTACCGCGTTCGCCCTGCACGGCGGCGCGCTGGACCCCGCCTACGCCGACTGCTGGAGCAGCCTGCCTGACACCTATTTGAAAGCCGCACCATGATGGACAACACCCACGCCGCCGACCTGCAAAGCTGGGTCACCTCCGCCAACGACCCTGCCAGCGACTTCCCGCTGCAAAACCTACCGTTTGGCCGCTTCCGGCTGGAACAAGATGCCGACTGGCGCATCGGCGTGGCGATCGGCGACCAGGTGCTGGACCTGCGCGCCGCCCGCCTGATCGACAGCAGCGACATGAACCGGCTGATGCGCCTGGTGCCTGAAGCGCGCCGGGCCTTGCGGCAGGCGATGCAGGACGGCCTGCGCGTCGGCAGCCCCCAGCAGGCCCAGTTTGCCAGCGCGCTGCACGCCCAGGCGGATGTGGAACTGGGCCTGCCCTGCGAGATTGGCGACTACACCGACTTCTACACCAGCGTCCACCACGCCACCACCATCGGCAAGCAGTTGCGCCCGGACAACCCGCTGCTGCCCAACTACAAATGGGTGCCGATTGGCTACCATGGCCGCGCCTCCAGCATCCAGCCCAGCGGCAACCGCTTTCCCCGCCCGAACGGCCAGACCAAGGCCTCCGACCAGGACACGCCCAGCTTCGGCCCCTGCCGCCGGCTGGACTACGAACTGGAGCTGGGCCTGGTCATTGGGCGCCCCAATCCGCTGGGCCAGCCGATCACGATGGCCCAGGCCGAAGAGCATGTATTCGGCGTAACCCTGTTCAACGACTGGAGCGCGCGCGACGTGCAGGGCTGGGAGTACCAGCCGCTGGGCCCGTTCCTGTCGAAAAACTTCGCCAGCACGCTGTCGCCCTGGGTAGTGACGCTGGACGCGCTGGCCCCGTTCCGCGAAGCCTTCCAGCGCCCAGCCGGAGACCCTGCACCATTAAATTACCTCTCTGCGCCCGCCAATACGGCGCAGGGTGCTATCAATATTGAACTAGAGGTGTGGATCCAGACGGCGCAGATGCAGGCTGCGGGCCATGCGGGCGACAAACTGTCGCAGTCCAACTACCGCGACGCCTACTGGACTGTCGCCCAGTTGGTAGCCCACCACACGGTGAACGGCTGCAACTTGCGCGCGGGCGACCTGTTTGGCACCGGCACACTGTCCGGCCCCGCGCCGGAGCAAGGCGGCTCGCTGATGGAATTGAGCGTGGGCGGCAAGAAGCCCATCACCCTGTCCAACGGTGAAACCCGCGCCTGGCTGGAAGACGGGGACACCATCATCCTGCGCGGCTACTGCGTGCGCGAAGGTTTTCGCCGCATCGGCTTTGGTGCATGCCGGGGCACGGTGTTGCCGGCATTGGTACTCTGAAGATGCTGGCCCTGCACACCTACTTCCGCAGCTCCGCCGCCTACCGGGTGCGGATTGCGCTGGGCCTGAAAGGGCTGGACGCGCAGATGCTGCCCGTCCACCTGCTGAAAAACGGTGGCGAACACCACAGCGCCGCCTATTTGGCTGTAAACCCGGCCGGGCTGGTGCCCACGCTGGTGGACGACGGGCAGGCCATCACCCAGTCGCTGGCCATCATCGAGTACCTGGAAGAGCGCTGGCCACAGCCCGCGCTGCTGGGCAGCCACCCGTTGGAGCGGGCCCACATTCGCGCGCTGGCACTGGACATTGCCTGCGAGATCCATCCACTGAACAACCTGCGGGTGCTGAACTACCTGACGGGCGAAATGGGTTTGAGCGCCGAGCAGAAAACCCGCTGGTACCGGCATTGGACCGAAACCGGCCTAGCCACGGTGGAGGCCCGGCTGCGCCAGACAGCAGGCCAGTTTTGCGTGGGCGACAGCCCCTCCCTGGCCGACTGCTGCCTGGTGCCCCAGGTGTTCAACGCCCAGCGCTTTGGCGTGCCGCTGGACGCCTACCCGCTGGTCCAGCGCACCACGGCCAGTTGCCAGGTACTGCCCGCATTCCAGCAGGCTGCGCCGCAGCAGCAGCCGGACGCGGAATAAAAATTGCTTGCGGCACCGGGGATTCACCTTCTACCGCCATCGCCGCCATGCAAGCCTGCCCTTCCGCCCCCAGCCCCGAACTGCCGTTTGAGGACTGGCTTGGCCAGATCAACGCGGCCTGCGGAGCCTTCCAGGCCAGCCCGCAACAGAACCGGTTTAGTGGCCGCTTTGCGGCGCTGGACAGCGGGACCGTGCGTCTGAGCGTGGTGGAGGCCGGGCACACCCGCCTGTACCGCAGCCAGAACGATGTTGGGCGTAGCGACGACCAGAAGTTCTTTGCCGTGCTGCAGCTGCAAGGCCAGTGCGGGCTGGAACAGGGCACGCGGCAGGCCGCCCTGGCCCAGGGCGACATGGCCCTGGTCGACGCTGCCCAGCCGTGCAGCATTCTGCTGGGCGCGCAGTCACGCCAGGTCTCACTGATCCTGCCGCGGCACACCGTGCAACGCCAACTGGCGCATGGCCGTGTGGCCTGCGCCCAGCGCATTCCGGCCGATTCGGCCGTGGCCATGATGGCTGGGGCGCTGATACATGCCACCCTGCAGCAATCCCATACCGGCCTGGCCCCGCAAGAAGGCGAGGCGGTGCTGGACGCACTGGTCACGCTGCTCAAACCCGCCATCACCCTGGCCGGGCCCACGGAACGCAGTACCGAAGACGCGCACCAGCGCATGTTCCGCAAGGCCTGCGCGGTCATAGACGCGCACCTGGCCGAAGACGGGCTGTCGCCGGAATGGATTGCACAGGCCATTGGCGTGTCGGTGCGCGGCCTGTACCGGGTTTTCTCGCGCCAGGGCCTGGTGGTGGCGCAGTACATCAAGCACCGCCGCCTGGACCTGTGCGCGCAGGCGCTGCGGCAAGCGGCGGGCGACGAAAAGCTGTCCACCCTGGGCTACAGCTGGGGCTTTGCCGACTCCAGCCACTTTTCCTCCGCCTTCAAGACGCGCTTTGGCGTGCCACCCGGCGAATACCGCAAGCGCTGCCACGCCTGAGCGGCGCTCTGCACAACACCGTTTGGCAGGCTGGCACAGCCATCTGGCAGACACAGCAAAGTCTGGCGCTTCCAACAAATCTAAGCTGTGGGTCATCGCCACGGAGCACGGCTCCAGCGTTCGTTTTAACCCCACCCACGTTGTAGAAGGAAGCCGTTATGTTCAATAAAACCCGAGGTTCTGCCCCGCACACAGTCCGTGCGCTCAGTCTGGCCCTCTCCCTGGCCCTGGGCACCGCCGCCGTCTGGACCCCCTCGGCGCAGGCGCACGGCAGTGCCGCCGAGATGCTGCCGATGAAGAAAACGCTGGAGGACTTTGGTGCCACGGTGCGCTGGGACGGCTATGCCCAGGTGTTCACCATTGCCCGCAACAGCACGCTGGTGCGCGTCAAGCCGGGTGCCAGGACGGCGCTGGTCAACGGCCAGCCGCTGCGGCTGGACGTACCGGTGGTGATGCGCAAAGGCCAGCCCTTTGTGGCGCAGGGCTTCATCAACCAGGTGTTCCAGTCCGGGCTGGACACCACTTTTGTGCTGGAGCGCACGCCCAGCCCGCTGAACCCGCTCACCGCCGACGAAATCAAAGCCACGGTGGACATCCTCAAAGCCGCAGGCCGCTACCAAAGCAGCTACCGCTTCACGGAAATCACCCTCAAAACCCCGCCCAAAGACCAGGTGTGGAACTTTGCGCTGACCGGCCAGCCGGTGCAGGCCCCGCGCCAGGCCGCTTTTGTGATCCTGAACGGCAAGACCGTCATTGAAGGCACCGCCAACCTGGCAGCCCGCACAGTGACGGACTGGAAGGAAGTGGAAGGCGCGCACGGCATGGTGCTGCTGGACGACTTTGCCACCGTGCAGGCCGTCATCGAAGCCAGCCCCGAATACGCCCAGGCGCTGGCCAAGCGCGGCGTGAACGATGTGAAGAAAGTCATCGCCACCCCGCTGACGGTGGGCTACTTTGACGGCAAGGACGGCCTGCGCCAGGAGGAGCGCCTGCTCAAGGTGGTGAGCTACCTGGATGTGGGCGACGGCAACTACTGGGCCCACCCCATCGAGAACCTGGTGGCCGTGGTAGACATTGAAAACAAGAAGCTGCTCAAGATCGAGGACCAGGGTGTCATCCCCGTGCCCATGAAAGCCACGCCCTACGATGGCCGCGACCGCAAGGCAACACCCGCGCCCAAGCCGCTGGACATCTCCGAGCCCGAAGGCAAAAACTACACCATCACCGGCAACACCCTGCACTGGCGCAACTGGGACTTCCATGTGCGGCTGGACTCGCGCGTGGGGCTGATGCTGTCCACCGTGACCTATAACGACAAAGGTACCAAGCGCAAAGTGATGTACGAGGGTTCGCTGGGCGGCATGATCGTGCCCTACGGCGACCCCGATGTGGGCTGGTACTTCAAGGCCTATCTGGACTCGGGCGAATACGGCATGGGCACCTTGACCTCGCCTATCCAGCGTGGCAAGGACGCACCCGACAACGCCGTGCTGCTGGACGCCACTTTGGCCGACTACACCGGTAAACCCGCCGAGCTGCCGAACGCCATCGCCGTGTTCGAGCGCTATGCCGGCCCCGAGTTCAAGCACCAGGAAATGGGCCAGCCCAATATCAGCACCGAGCGGCGCGAACTGGTGGTGCGCTGGATCAGCACCGTGGGCAATTACGA
The DNA here is from genome assembly GCA_947451445.1 of Comamonadaceae bacterium. GTDB lineage: Bacteria > Pseudomonadota > Gammaproteobacteria > Burkholderiales > Burkholderiaceae_C > Rhodoferax_B. The sequence goes on along the minus strand of CANFZJ010000041.1, from coordinate 6,610 downwards.
CTACATCTTCGACTGGGTGTTTGCCGAGAACGGCACCATCGGCATCGACGCGGGGGCCACCGGCATCGAAGCGGTGAAGGGCGTGCAGTCGCGCACCATGCAGGACGCTACCGCTGCCGAGGACACGCGCTACGGCACGCTGCTGGACCACCATATCGTGGGCACCACGCACCAGCACATCTACAACTTTCGCCTGGACATGGACGTGGACGGCGAAGGCAACTCGCTCACCGAAGTAGACCCGGTGGTGGCCGACAACACCCGTGGCGGCCCACGCACCAGCACCATGCAGACCGTGCAGCGCACCGTGGCCACCGAAAAGCAGGCCGCGCAGAAGTTCGACCCCACCACCATCCGCCTACTGAGCAATCCTGGCAAGAACAATAAGGTGGGCAACCCGGTGTCGTACCAGCTGATTCCCTATGCGGGCGGCACCCACCCGATTGCCAAGGGGGCCAACTTTGGCAAGGACGAATGGATTTACAACCGCCTGAGCTTCATGGACCGCCAGCTGTGGGTAACCCGCTACAACCCCGACGAGCTGTTCCCCGAAGGGAAATACCCCAACCGCTCCAAGCACGACACCGGCCTGGGCCAGTTCACCGCCGACGACCAGTCCATCGTCAACACCGACAACGTGGTCTGGCTGACCACCGGCACCACCCACGTGGCCCGGGCAGAGGAATGGCCCATCATGCCCACCGAATGGGTGCACGCCCTGCTGAAACCCTGGAACTTCTTTGACGCAACGCCCACGCTGGGCCTGAACCAACCCACCAAATAAGGCGAACCACCATGTACGCTGCCCCCATGACCATTGGCGGGCGCGCGGTGCCCGCCACTGCGACGTTCGATGTCAAAAACCCCTCTACCGGTGCCACCATCGGCACGGCACCCAACGCCAGCCTAGCGGACCTGGATGCCGCCGTAGCCGCCGCGCAGGCTGCCTTCCCCGCCTGGTCCCAAAAACCGGACGAGGCACTGCAACAGGCCTGCCTGGCCGTGGTGGAAACGCTGGGTGCGCACGCCGAAGAGCTGGCGCAGCTCATCACCCTGGAGCAGGGCAAACCGCTCAACGGCCTGGGTTCGCGCTGGGAGATGGGCGGCGCACAGGCCTGGGCCGGCTACACCAGCAGGCTGGCGCTGCCCATGAAGCTGCTGCAGGACGACGCGCAAGGCCGGGTGGAGCTGCACCGCAAGCCGCTGGGCGTGGTGGGCTCCATTACGCCGTGGAACTTTCCGCTGATGATCGCCATTTGGCACGTGCTGCCCGCGCTGCGCACCGGCAACACGGTGGTCATCAAGCCGTCGCCGCACACGCCTTTGGCCACCTTGCGCATGGTGGAGCTGCTCAACACCGTGCTACCAGCGGGCGTGCTCAACTGCGTCACGGGGGACGACCGGGCGGGCAGCATCGGCGCGGCCATGGCGGCGCATGCGGGTATCCGCAAGATTGTGTTCACCGGCTCCTGCGCCACCGGGCAAAAGGTGATGCAGTCTGCCGCCCTGACCATGAAGCGCCTGACGCTGGAACTGGGCGGCAACGACGCGGGCATTGTGTTGCCCGATTGCGACCCCCAGGCCATTGCCGAAGGCCTGTTCTGGGGCAGTTTTATCAACAACGGCCAAACCTGTGCGGCCATGAAGCGCCTGTATGTGCACGACAGCATCCACGACGCAGTGTGCGAACACCTGGTGGCCTACGCCAAAACCGTGCCCATGGGCGATGGCATGGCCGAACACAACCTGCTCGGGCCGGTGCAAAACCGCATGCAGTTCGACAAAGTGGCCGCGCTGGTGGCCGATGCGCGGAAGAAAGGCGATCTGCTGCTGGGCGGTGGACCGGGCGACGGCCTGTTCTTTCCCGCCACCCTCATCGCCGGGCTGAAGAATGGCGATGCACTGGTGGACGAAGAACAGTTTGGCCCGGCCTTGCCCATCATCCGCTACAAAGATGTGAACGAAGCCATCCGCTATGCGAACGACAGCCCGAACGGTCTGGGCGGCTCGGTGTGGTCCCGCGATATTACGCACGCCAAACAAGTAGCCAGCCAGATGGAATGCGGCTCGGTATGGATCAACAAACACGGTGCCATCCAGCCCAATGCGCCGTTTGGCGGCACCAAAGCATCTGGCATCGGCGTGGAGTTTGCCGAAGATGGACTACAGGAGTACACCGACCCGCAGGTGATTTTTACCTGACCCGAAAAAACCCAATACGCTATAAATAAGAGAGCACTTTGCGCTTAATCTACCTGCGCAAAGTGCCTTTTTTACGTAAAAAAAATACGCTAGCGATTGCGCCACTTACATTGCATGGCGTAGCAAGTCAGCAGCAGTTTCAAAGTCGAAATCCGTGATGGCGTTGTCGATCTGGCGAAACACCGTGGGCAGGGCCGAGCGCATCAGGCCTGCGTGCTGCGACCACAGCGTGGCGGATTCACCATCATCGCTTTCCAGCAGCTGAACCAGCTGCATGCACACGGCCTGCAATTGCGCGGGGTCGACCACCACCGGCTGCTGCTCCACCGGTGCGGGTACCACTTGCTGCAGCTGGGCCAGCAAGGCCGCGAGCATGGGCACCAGGGTGGACAGCAAGGGCTGCAGCACGGCCAGCGGTGCACGGGCGTGCAAGGCCGCTTCCAGCCGCCCAGCCTGGGCCTGCAGGTCATTGGCCCCCAGGCTGCCGGACACGCCTTTGCAGGTGTGGGCCAGGCGCTCGGCCAGTGCCAAGTCCCCCGCGTCTAGCGCGGCCTGCAGCTGTGCACCCTGCTCTTTCTGGTTGCGCACGAACAGGCGCAGCATCTCCAGGTAAACACGGCGGTTGCCATTGACCCGGCGCAGGCCCTGGGCCACGTCCAGGCCGGGAATGGTGTCAGGAAGCTCGGTTGCATCCAGCGGGGTGGCGGCCAAGGGCTGGGCGCGCACAGGTCTTGCGGCCACGGCCAGCGGTGGCACCCAGCGCAGCAACGATGCCCACAGCGTTTCAGGGGCGATGGGCTTGGTTACCACGTCCCACATGCCTGCGGCCAGGCAGGCGTCTTTGTCTTGCTGCATGGCGTTGGCGGTCATGGCGATGATGGGCAACTGGGCGCAGTGCGGCAGTTTGCGGATCTCCCGCGTAGCGGTCACGCCGTCCATCACCGGCATTTGCATGTCCATCAGCACCACGTCGTAGGCTTGTGTTTGCACCCGCTCCAACGCGATTTGGCCGTTGTCGGCGGTATCCACCACAAAACCAGCCGACTCCAGCAGCTCGGTGGCCACGTACTGGTTGAATTCGTTGTCGTCCACCAGCAGCACCCGGGCCCCGGCAATGGCGGCCAGCGCGTGCAGGGCGGACTGGGCTGTATCCAGCGGTGTAGCCCCGTGCCCGCCGCCCAACGCCCGGCACAGCGTCTGCAGCAGCGAGGCCTGGTAGACGGGCTTGACCAGCACGTCGTCAATACCGGTGCCGTGGATGTTTTGCACCACCTCGTCCCGGCCAAACGCGGTGGCGATCACCAGCCGGGGCGGGGGTTGCAGCGCCAGGGCCTGGATGCGGCGGGCGGTCTCCAAGCCGTCCATTTCGGGCATCTTCCAGTCAAGGAACACCAGGTCAAAGCCCTTCGCTGCAGGCTGCTGCAGTATGTCCAGCGCCTGTTGGCCGGACGCCGCGTCTGCCGCCAGCACCTGCACATCGGCCAGCATGGCGCACAGCAGGCTGCGGGCATAGGGGTTGTCGTCCACCACCAGCACACGGCGCCCCTTGAGCAGGGCAAGGTCGGCATCGGGGCTGGGGGCGTCGGCAGACGGTGCATCGCCCAGCCCCAGCAGGCTGGTGAACCAGAAGCTGCTGCCCTCGCCCAGGGTGCTGGTGACGCCCACTTGGCCGCCCATCAACTCGGCCAGCTTTTTGGAGATGGACAGGCCCAGACCGGTGCCGCCGTATTTGCGGGTAGTGGATGCATCGGCCTGGTGAAAGCTTTGGAAGAGTGCCGCGCTTTGGGCGGGCGTCAGGCCAATGCCGGAGTCTTTGACCGAGAAGTGCAGCATGACCAGGTTGCTCTTTTCTTCTGCGTAGGTGGGTGCCAGGCGGCGCACCACCAGGGCGATCTCTCCGTGCTCGGTGAACTTGACTGCATTGCCGGCAAAGTTGATCAAAATCTGCCCCAACCGCAGCGGGTCGCCCACCAGTTGGCGCGGCACGTCGGGGGCTACGTCAAACAGCAGCTCCAGCCCTTTGTCTACCGCTTTTTCGGCCACCAGGTTGGACACATTGGACAGCAGGGAGTCCAGGCCAAACGGCACCCGCTCGACCACCAGTTTGTCGGCCTCGATTTTGGAGAAATCCAGGATGTCATTAATGATGCCCAGCAGGTGCTTGGCCGAGATGGTGACCCGCTCGATATATTCGTACTGGCGCGGGCTGAGATCGGTTTTCAGCGCCATTTGCGACAGGCCGATGATGGTGTTCATCGGCGTGCGGATCTCGTGGCTCATATTGGCCAGAAAGGATGATTTGGCTCTGGAGCCCTCTTCGGCCAGCAGCTTGCTGTGCTCGACCTCGGCGGTCATCTCCAACTGCTTGGCGTAGGCCAGGCGCAGCTCGGCTTCGGTGCGCTCGCCACGTGCCAGGTCATCGCTGAGGCGGTTGGCAATCAATGCAAAACTTTGTCCTACCTCGCCAAACTCATCTTTACGCCCTACCGGCAGTTCCAGCTGGACGCTTGCATCTTTGTGGTTGGCGGCCAGGGTCAGCGCGCGTTTCAAGGCGTCAATAGGCCGCAGCACCAGGTGCAGTAACACCAATGACAAGGTGGCCACCAACAGCGTGTCCAGCACCAGTATTTCCAGCACCCGGGTCCATACCAATGCGCTTAACGCCTGGTCGATTTCTTCGCGGGTGGTGACCACGGTGACAATCCCCAGCGCCAGCAGTGCGCCCTCGCGCTCAATCGACAGAGGAAATTCCAGCGTATCTTCCAGGGCCGGTGTGCGCTCTTGCATGTCCGAGGCGGCCATGGCGAAGGGTTCACTGGTTTTGTCCTCGCGCACCACGATACTGAGGACGGGGAGATGGATCTCGGCTTGCAGGTTGCGGTCCAACGTCTCCTTGTCCAGCCGCCACATGGGCGCGGCCAGATTGATCTCCAGCCGCTGGCGCAAGATCTTGCGGTTGACCTCGTAGCGCTCCAGTAGCTGGGTGCGGCTGTCAATATAGGAGCGCAGCCCAAACAAGCCCAACAGCACCGATACCAGCAACGCAAATAAGAGAATCAGTCGGAATCGAATGCTATGTCGGTTCACGTACTTTTCACCTTGGTTAGCGCGACACTCCCAAGCGCTGCAGGAAGTCTTTCTGCATCTTGTCATACTGGCCGCTGGCTTTCAACTCTAGCAGACCGGCCTCAAAAAGCTCTGACATTCGCTTGCCGTCGGGGTGGGTTTTGGAGAAGTTGAGCCAGAACCCGTCTTTGCTCACCGCCCCCACCTGCTTGACCTTGCCCACAAAGGCCGGGGTATTTTTGATGCGCAACGCGCCGGGCAAGGTATTCAGCAGCACAAACTGCACCCGCTTGGCCACCAGCATCCTCAGCAGTTGCTCGTCCGAGTTGGCCTCAGACTTCTTGATCTTCTGGTTCAGCATCACATCGGTGGGATAGGTGTAGCCGGTGGTAATGCCCAAGGTATTGCCCTCCAGGTCGCGGGTGGTCAGCTTGCTGCCCGCAAAATCGCTCAGCGCAAAAATCGCCAGGCCATCCTCAAAAATAGGCGTGTGGTGAAAGTAGAACTCGTTCTTGTTTTCGTCGGTGATGGTGGTGTCAAAACAAGCCACGACCTTGGCAGTTTTGACCAGATGCAGGCAGCGCGCAAACGGCACGGTGACAAACTTGACGTCCACGCCTTTGAGCTTGAATACCGCCCGCACCAGATCGGGCGAGAAGCCTTCCGGCCCCGACTTATCGGCCTTCATGGACGAGTACGGTGCCCAGTCGTCCTCGGCTGCCACCGTGATGGTGGTGGTTTGCGCCACGGCCAACCACGGCAGCAGTGCACAAACCAAGCCCAAAAATGCCCGAATGAAGTGCCGCATGGTGACCTTTCAGCGTGACAGTGCACAGATGCACTTGGCTAAGATCGTAGCGCCTTGCGTGGATTTTGCGGTAACAAAAAAAATAATTTGTTACGCCATTGCGGCTCTCAAACCAGGGCCGTACGCCGCACCTTGCGTACATTGAAGGCGCTGACGATCAGCACCGACTGCACCAGCGCCAACCCCACTAGCACCCCCACGTACTGCTGGTGGTCCATCAAGGCGCCAAACACCAGCGGCGACAGTGCCTGTCCAATGTCCAACCCGGAATACACCACGCCGTAGACCCGGCCGGTCGCGTTGGCCGGAGTGGCCCGCTTGACGATCAGGTCGCGTGACGGCCCGCCCGTGCCTGCTGCAAAGCCCATCATGCCAAACAGCACCGGCACGCCCCAGGCCGGTACATCGGCCAGCGCCAGCAGCAGCGCAATCGACGCCGCCACACCAAAGCCGATGCCGATCACCCGCTCGCACCGCGCAGGGTCCGACGCCAAAAAACCGCCCAGCACCATACCGCCCGAGCTGCACACCATG
>CANFZJ010000040.1 GCA_947451445.1 Comamonadaceae bacterium | reverse complement strand
GTTGGCACAGAGTTTTCAAAAACGGACCGGTATTGCCACTACATTCCATGCCGCACATGAGCAAATCCACGTCAGCAAGGCAGTACAGTTAGTGGCATACCGCACAACCCAAGAAGCTTTGACGAATATCTCCAAGCACGCCGAGTGCAGTGCAGTCAGCATTGAGCTGACCGACAGCGAAGGTGTTTTAACGCTGGAGGTCACAGACAATGGGAAAGGGATCCCCAAAAACCTGCGGGACAAGCCCAAGGCTTTTGGCTTGCGTGGCTTGCATGAGCGGGCAAAAACGGTCCAGGGTTGGCTCGACATCAGCAACCGGGGGGGCGTGGGCACCTCCATCATTTTGTCCATCCCGCTCACACCGAACGCAACCGACTTTGCCTGCGGAAATGCACCATGATCCATGTAGTTTTGTGTGACGACCATGCGATGGTACGCAGAGGTATCCGCGACATGCTGTCCGAGGCAGTGGATATCCAGGTCACAGGTGAGGCCGCTAGCTACGCAGAAGTGCGAGAGTTACTGCGCAGTGCCGCCTGCGATGTGTTAGTGCTGGATTTGAGCATGCCAGGTCGGGGCGGCATGGAGGTACTGGCCAGCCTGCGGGAAGCCGACTCTCCCATCAAGGTACTGATCGTGTCCATGTTTCCAGAAGACCAATATGCCATTCGCTGCCTGCGGGGCGGGGCGCAAGGTTATTTGAACAAGGCAGGCGACCCCGAGGAACTGGTGCTGGCGGTACGGACCTTGGCACAAGGTCGCAAATATGTCACCCCTGAAGTCGCGCAGATGCTGGTGGAAAGCCTCTCCAAACCCGCACTTGAGTTGCCACACTCGGCTCTGTCGGAACGCGAAATGCAAACGCTTTTAAAAATTGCATCGGGAAAGCGACTGTCAGATATTGCAGAAGAACTGCTGCTCAGCCCCAAGACTGTCAGCGTCTACCGAACACGGGTGCTAGAAAAGCTCAAGCTCGCCAATAACGCAGAACTGACTGTCTACGCCATCCGCAACAATCTGGTTTGACAGCGCACACCGCGCACTTACCGCTGGGTAGCAAATAAGTCCACGGCACGCTCCATCAAGGCCATGATGGGTTGGTCCAGCATGGGCAGCGTGACCGTCACCCCGACCAAGCCCATCGTCAAGGTCACTGGGAAGCCAATCGCATAAATATTCATCTGGGGGGCTACCCGGGAGATCACGCCCATCGTCAAGTTGACAAACAGCAGCATGCCCACCATGGGCAGAGCCATCCACAAGGCACTGGCAAACACATCCGCTCCCATGCTGTACATCTTGATGTGCTGCAAGGTTTCCAGAAAATTACCGTCTACCGGAAAGCTCTCGAAGCTTTTTACCAACGCCATAATGACCACCAGGTGACCGTTCATCACAACGAACAGCAGCAACGACATGTGGCCCAGAAAACGGGAAACTGCGCTGACTTGGGTGTTGCTCCCCGGGTCGAAGAAAGATGCAAAGTTCAAACCCATCTGCAAGCCAATCAGCTCACCCGCCAGCTCAACTGACGCGAATACCAAGCGCACCGCAAATCCAATCGACAAACCCACGCCCACCTGCTGAACTACCGCTCCAAAAGCCTGGGCGCTGTTAAAACTGATAGTGGGCTGGCCCACCAAAGAGCCCTGGGACGCCAGTGCGATAAAAAAAGCCAAGCCCACTTTAGCCCGCAAGGGTATTGCCTTTAACGAGAAAACAGGGGCTACGCTAAACAGCGCCAGCACCCGTAAAAAAGGCCACATGATGGGAGAGAACCACTCTGCCAACTGGGCTTCGGTAAAGGTCGGCACCGATAGATCTTTGCGTTACAAGACCAGCGTGGGAATGGACTCGATAGTCCGACGGATATAGTCCACCAACGTGCTCAACATCCAGGGGCCCGCCAGTGCGAACACCAGCATGGCCGCGATCAGCTTGGGTACAAAGGCCAAGGTGGCCTCGTGGATTTGCGTAATGGCTTGGAAAATACTCACCAGCAAGCCCACCACCAGCACCACCACCAAGATCGGGGCTGAAACCATCAACAGCAACCACATGGCTTCTTGCCCCATGGTCAGCACCATTTGAGAGTTCATGCTGCGCTACTTCTTATTACTGGACAAAGCTGGCCGCCAAAGAACCTATCAGCAGGTTCCAGCCGTCCGCCAGCACAAAGAGCATCAACTTGAAGGGCAGCGCCACCAACACAGGCGACAGCATCATCATGCCCAGTGACATCAACACGCTGGCCACCACAATGTCGATCACCAAAAATGGTATGAAGATCATGAAGCCGATCTGAAAAGCGGACTTCAACTCGCTAGTCACAAAAGACGGCACCAGCACACGCAAAGGGGCGGTTTCCGCGGTCACCCCGGCATCCAGTTTGGCCAATTTTGCAAACAATGCAAAGTCAGACTGCCTGGTTTGCTTGAGCATGAACTGGCGCACCGGGGCCTCGCCCTTATCCAAGGCCTGCTCAAACGTCAGCGCATTGGTCGTATAGGGCAGATAGGCATCCTTGTACACCTTGTCCAGCGTAGGCCCCATCACAAAAAAGGTCAAAAACAGCGACAAGCCAATCACAATCTGGTTCGGTGGCGCAGACTGTGTGCCCAGGGCTTGGCGCAATAACGACAGCACAATCACAATCCGGGTGAATCCCGTCATCATGAGCAAAATCGCCGGTAAAAACGACAGGGCGGTAAAAAACAGCAAAGTCTGAACCGGCACCGAATAACTTACCCCTTGGCCAGAGGCGCCGATCAACAAGGGCAATGTGCCCGCCGCCTGGGCATATACAGGGGTATGCACCAAACCTACCAATGCCAGCGCCCCCCACGCTGCACGCATACGCGCACTAAGCATGGTCGCCACCATTTTGGACAGATGAGGCAACCGCTGCATAGGCTGCATCTGCCATCGGCGCAGCGGCAGTATGCAAACAGGTAATAGACTGACCGGTAACGCCCAGTACCAGCCACTTGCGTGCACCTTCCGGTCCTACTTCCACCGTCACGATCCGCTGCTGTGGGCCCAAGGGCAACACAGACACCAAACGAGATGCATTGCCTGCGGCAGGGAACCCACCATTAGCGCGACGCTGAATCCATTTGATCGCCATGGGGAGCATCGCCAACACACCAACAAACAACACCACCACAAGCAAGGTCTGGCCCATCACGTGCGATCAAGCCTTGCTCAAACGCTTCAGGCGCTCAGCGGGAGTCACCACATCGGTCAAGCGAATACCGAACTTGTCGTTCACTACCACTACCTCCCCTTGTGCAATCAGGTAACCGTTGATCAACACATCCATAGGCTCACCGGCCAACGCATCCAGCTCAACCACCGAACCCTGGGCCAACTGCAAGATGTACTTGATCGGCACCTTGGTGCGGCCCAACTCCACCGACAAGGTGACCGGAATGTCCATCACCATATTGATGTCTTGCGACAAATTTTCTTTACCAGAAGACGCTGCACCAAACAACGGGCCACCTTGCCCGCTATCCTCGGTTTTTGCTTCTGATACCTTCTGCTCTTCCAGGGCCTCCGCCCAAGCGGCCATCGGATCTTCGTCTTCTTCGTTGTTGTTATCAGTTGCCATTTGACTCTCCCTGGGAATGGCTGTCATTGCCACGCAAGCACTCTTCAATGCGAATCGCATATTTGGAATTGTGCGTTCCGTATTGGCATTCAAAAATGGGCACGCCTCCAATGGACGCCCGAATACGCGGCTCACGCTCCAACTCAATGAAATCGCCGGGTTTCATGCTCAAAAGCTGCTCTACCGTAGCATCCGCCTGGGCCAACTCGGCCACCAAAGTGACCTCTGCAGCTTGAATTTCTTTGCTCAGCAAGGTGATCCAACGGCGGTCCATCTCCACCGAATCGCCTTGCGTGGCCGAATACAGTACATCTCGAATCGGCTCCAGCGTCGAGTACGGCATGCAAATGTGAATGGCCCCCGAGATATCACCGATTTCTAGCTGAAACACCGTAGAAATAACGATCTCACTCGGCGTGGCAATATTCGCAAACTGGGGCTGCATTTCAGAACGCTGGTAATCCAGCTCCAGAGGGTAAATGCCGTGCCACGCCTTTTTGTACTCTGTGCAAATCACATCCACCAGGCGATTGATCACCCGCTGCTCCGTCATGGAGAACTCACGGCCTTCGATGCGGGTCTGGAACTTACCCACCCCACCATACAAGGTATCAATCACCCCAAAAATCAACGATGGCTCACACACTACCAAGCCATTACCGCGCAGCGGTCGAATAGCCATGATGTTGAAGTTGGTGGGTACGGCAAGCTCCCGCAAAAATGCGCTGTACCGCTGAACCGACACCGTTCCCACCGAGACTTCCGGGCTTCTGCGAATAAAGTTGAATAGGCCGATGCGGAAATTACGGGCAAATCGCTCATTGACGATCTCCATCGTGGGCATCCGCCCCCGGACAATCCGCTCCTGGCTGGAGATGTCGTAATTACGGATCTCCCCTGTCTCGAAGACCTCTTCGGCAGCCTTTTGGCTTTCACCAGTGACGCCTTCCAACAGTGCGTCAACTTCTTCCTGGGATAAGAACGATTCACTCATGAAGCAGCTCCATGGCGGTACATATCATTGGATGATGAAACTGGAAAAGAGCACGCTCAGCACCGGGTTGGGCGGCGCCACGTGTTTCTTCTTGGCTTTCTTTTTGGGCGGGGCCGCCTCCGCAGCAGCCTCATCTTCCAGGTCTTCGACTTCATAACCAAGGGGGGCCGACACCTCGCGCAAGATGTCATGCGCCAGTTTTTCTTTACCCTCTTTGGTCAGCAACTCCTCCGAACTGCGCTGTGAAATCAGCATCAACGCAGCGCTGCGGATAGTGGGCAGATGGGCCTTGACGGCATCGGAAACGTGCTGGTCCACCACGCCAATGGTGATCCCCACCTGGGCAAACTTTTCGCCGCCGGCATCGGCCAAATTAACCACCATATTGTCCATCGGCAAAAAGACGGGGGGTACACCCGGCTTTGCCTCTGCATGGACCGCGGGCGCAGGGGTGGACGCCTCTTCACCGTCTTCAGAAGGGTGTGGACGGAGAAAAAAGAACCAGACTGCGCCGACGATGGCCAAGAGCAGAACGACCGCCACAATAATGACAACCATCTTCTTGCCTTTGGCTTTAGGCGGCGCAGACGCATCAGCGGCAGCAGGTGCAGACACAATAAATCCTTCCGGGGCGGCGCCCATCAAAACCATATGCCACCATCAACGGTGGCATCCATGGTGCATTATTTAACCAATCGAAGCCCATAATAACGGGATAAACAGGTCAAAAGCGCTGCATTAGCCCCCATCAGAAAGGGGCCGCCCCTGCGGTTCAAACGAAATAATCGACTGTGCGGCCAGAAGGGCCAAACGGACTGGAGGCACGCATAGGCACGGCCGTCCCTCCCACCGCATCCACCTTGCTTGTGCCGGCCGCACTTTGGCGGACCTCCGCAGAGCCCCTGCGCTCACGTGGCCCCGCCCCCCCCGCACCGGACGACCCCACCGACAAACCTGAAAGCACCATCCCTTCTTGCTGCAGCAAATCTTTCAGATGGGTGGCCGCACCGGATAAAAGTTCTCGTGTTTCCAGCTGGTCTGTTCGGAACTCAACATGCGCCGTATTGCCCGACAAGGAAATACTGACCTCCACGGGCTGGCTGCCTGCGCCGTCCAAGGTGAGCTCCGCATTCTGGATACCCTGGGCGATCCAGTAGTTCACCTGCTCCGCCACTGCCGCCTCGGGCGACGCTGGGCTGGAGCCCAGCGTCGCATTGGCAACCTCGAACTGAACCGTCGGCGTAAAGTAGTGTTGCACCGCCCCCTCTGGCAGCTTGGCATCGACCGTACCTGTCGAGGGCGTTTTTTCACGCACCGCCGCTTGCAGCTCTTCCGCCATGCCTGCGAGCGACTGGCTGGCCGAAGGCGCCGTAACGGGCAGACTCCAGGCACTCGCAGCGGCCACGCTGGATGCACGATCCGCTCTCATTTCTGCAGCTGCTCCCGCAATACCTGCCTTACGTTGACTCTCTTTTAATGCAGAAATTGGCTGCGGCACGGAGTCGCTAGCAGTATCGACCGCCAGCCTGCTCTGCATTTGCTCAAACACCGACGCGTAGTTGGCCCTATTGAGGGGACTCTCCTGCACGTCAGCGCCCACCATCTGTGCCGGGCCATTGCTAGCAGAAAGGGCATCGGCAGCCGCTTCGGACGGAGTGGCCACCTCCGCCAACGGCAAGCTGGCGGCAGGGTCCACGGTTGCGCTTATGACAGGATTCGCCGTGGGCGTCATGGGCACACTGGCCGCCAGCGCTGCGGGATCCACCGTCGTCGCGTCCACATGTGGTTTGGCCAGGCCCGACTTCTTCCGATTGGGCGGCGTTGCCAAAGGGTCGTCCGCTACCGCCGCATCGGGTTCCGCCAAGCCGGCAGCCCCAGGAACACGGATATCTGCAACCTCATCCAAGCCAGATAGCAAAGACTGAAAATCACCAGGCAGGCTGCCTGACGTGGCCTCTGCAGCTCTGGTTTTTTGCCCACCTCGCGGCGTATCGCTGCTGATTTGCACGGATGCGTGCGGTACTGCTTCAATGCTCATGGTAGTCCTCACCCCACATGTGGCCTGTTGATTTTCCAAAACGCAACGCGGCAAATTCGTCAATCTGCTTCTGCTCCCGCCGGCCCAACAACCGGTCGGCCTCTGCCTGCTTGTTGCGGCACACTTGCTTGAGTGTCGCCACCCGTATTTCAGCATGGGTCAACTGCGTCCGCGCCTGCTCCACCCAGCGTGCGTGGTCGGCCAATACCCCCTGCTGCATTTGGATCGCCTGGGCCAGCCGCTCCATAAACTGGTAGTGGTGGCGCATCAGCTCGGGCAATGCACAGGTTTGCGCCTGCGCCATCCAGCGTGACTCGGTTTCAGCGGCGTACGACTCCAATTGCGTCTGCTGGTCCTGCGCGCCAAAATACTTTTGCTGCGCATCGGCCAAGGCACGGCTGGCAGCGTCCCGTTTGAAACTAGCCACATCCACCGCCAATGCCAAGGTTCTTAATAACGACATGGCCGGTCCTTAAGCGCCTACCTTAGACAGGCTGTGCGCCATCTCCGCCACGCTTTGCGGCAAAGATGCCGACACATACATGCCCTGCTGCAAAAACGCGGCCATGCCGCCGTTCAAGCGAATCGCCTCGTCCAAACCAGGATCTGACCCCATGGCATACGCGCCAATTTGTACCAGGTCACGCCCTTTTTGGTAGCGCGAATTAACGACCCGGAACCTGCGCGCCAGCTCAAAGTGCTCGGGCGACACCACGTTATGCATCACCCGCGATGCCGACTGCTCGATATCAATCGCCGGGAAGTGCCCGGCCTCCGCCAGCGACCGGGACAGCACGATGTGCCCGTCCAGAATGGCGCGCGCCGCATCGGCAATCGGGTCTTGCTGGTCGTCCCCTTCGGACAGCACGGTGTAGAACGCGGTGATGGAGCCCACGCCGTTCAGCCCATTGCCGCTGCGCTCCACCAGCTGCGGCAGCTTGGCAAAACACGACGGCGGGTAGCCTTTGGTGGCCGGGGGCTCACCAATGGCCAGGGCAATTTCACGCTGCGCCATGGCGAACCGGGTCAGAGAATCCATCAGCAGCAAAACATGCTGCCCCTTGTCTCGGAAATGCTCGGCCACGGCCGTGGCGTAGGCGGCGCCCTGCAAGCGCAGCAGTGGCGGCGCATCGGCCGGGGCCGCCACTACCACGGAGCGGGCACGGCCTTCGGCCCCCAAAATATCTTCAACGAACTCCTTGACCTCTCGGCCCCGCTCGCCGATCAGCCCCACCACAATGACATCCGCCTGGGTGTAACGGGCCATCATGCCCAGCAAAACGCTTTTACCCACCCCAGAGCCCGCAAACAGGCCAATCCGCTGGCCACGGCCTACCGTCAGCATGCCGTTGATGGCACGCACACCGGTATCCAGAGGCTCGCGCACCGGGTCGCGGTCCATCGCGTTGATGGGCTCGCGCCCCAAGGGCCGGGCTACCACGTCCCGTATCGGGCCTGCGTGGTCAAGCGGCATGCCCTGGGCATCCACCACCCGGCCCAGCAAGCCATCACCCAACGGCAAACGCAGCACGCCAGCTTCTGTTGCAGGGGTGTCGTTGGCAGCATCGCCCAGGCGGGGCACCGGAATATAGGGCGCAGCAGGCACCACGCTGGCACCGCTTTTCAAACCGTGGACATCGCCTGCTGGCATCAGATAGGCCCGGTCATTGGAAAAGCCGACCACCTCCACCAGCACATCCGGGCGGCCCTCCATCGCCACCTGGCACTGGGAACCCACGGGTACACGGATACCCACCGCCTCCAACACCAGTCCGGCCAACCGCGTCAACGTGCCACGCACCTCCAGCGTGCCACCACCCTCGACCCGTTGCAACGCGTCGTCCATGAAACGGGTCCACAGCGGGACGGGGTCATGCTCCATCGCTAGCGTCCGTCCAGGTACTCGCCAGCCCGAGGTGGGCGACCGCCCGCTCCCAGCGCTTGGACAAAGTACCGTCAATCACCGTGCCACCAGACTCCACCAGGCAACCACCACGCTCCACCGCCGCATCCGACAACCAGGTAATGGTGGGCGACGGGAATGCCTGTTGTAACGGTTCCTGCAGCACCTCCCAGTCCAGCGGATGCAGCTTGACCACCGCCGTCTTGCCGTCCATCACCAGCATTCCCAGCGCCTCACGCACCACCGACAACAGCGCCACCGGGTCTACCGACAGCTCACGGCGCACAATTTGGCGGGCGACACCGCAGGCCAACGCCAGCACCTGCTGCGCAATGTCTTGCTCGGCCTGCGCCAACCGGGCTTGCATGGCCGACAGCAGTTCCGCCAGTTTTTCCGCCGTCTCGGCGCCCTGGCCCTGCACAAATGCGTCCAGGCGGTGGTTGCCCTCGTTCGTGGCTTCGGTGCGGCCTTGCTCCAGCCCGGCCCCATAGCCCTCGTCCCAGGCTCGGTCGATACGTATCTGCACCGTCTCCTCGGGCTCTGGCTCTGGCTCTGGCGGGCTGTCTGGCAGCAATACAACTGTGCGCAAGGGCGCGCCCATGGCGTTGAACTGCCATTCCGCAACAACCCCCACTTCTTCTTTGGGAATAAACCGGGAATGGCCGCGAGACTTAGACGAAACCGTCATCACCGCCTCCGCCGCCTAGTACCACCTGACCCTCATCGACCAGACGGCGCACAATTTTGAGCACTTCTTTTTGCTGTGTTTCCACTTCGGACAGCCGCATCGGACCGCGCGACTCCAGGTCTTCGCGCATGGTTTCTGCAGCGCGAGAAGACATATTGCCCAGAATCTTCTCTTTGAGCTCTGGCGATGCGCCCTTCAATGCCACCACCAAGGTCTCCGACGCCACCTCTTTCAGGACCAGTTGCATGGACTTGTTGTCCAGGTTGATCACGTCGTCGAAGACAAACATCTTGTCCACAATTTTTTGCGCCAAATCAGCATCAAAGCCCTTGATGGACTCGATCACCGTGCCTTCAATATTGGCCCCCAGCAAGTTGATGATCTCGGCCGCCGCTTTCACACCACCCAGCGACGCCTTGCGGATCTTGTCGCCACCACCGGCCAGCACCTTGAACAACACCTCGTTCAAATCCTTCAAGGCCGTGGGCTGAATACCCTCCAGCGTAGCCACCCGCAACAAAACCTCGTTGCGCTGGCGCTCCGTGACCTGCTTCAGTACCGCAGCAGCCTGCTCAAAGTCCAGGTGGACCAGAATGGCGGCCACAATTTGCGGGTGCTCATTGCGCAGCAGCTCGGCCACCGACAGCGGGTCCATCCACTTCAGGCTTTCAATGCCCGACACGTCACCGCCCAGCAAGATACGGTCAATCAGCAACGACGCCTTGTCGTCACCCAGAGCGCGGCGCAGCACCGCTTTCACGTAGTCCCCCGTGTCAGTGACCAGCAGGCTCTGGGCCGAGGCAGCATTGGTAAACCGCAATACCACGTCTTCCACTTTGTCGCGCGTCACCGCTTTCGACCTGGCAATCGTCTCGCCTAATTTTTGTACTTCCTTGGGTGAGAAATGTTTAAAAACCTCCCCCGCCTCCTCTTCGCCCAGAGACATCAAAAAGATGGCGGCATCGACAAGACCTTGTTCGTCCATAGTGCTCTTTCAACCTCTGGCCATTTAGCCCGAGGACTCTCCGTTGATCCAGTCGCGCATGATATTGGCAACGGCTGTAGGGTTGGATTTTGCCAACTGGCGGGCGTCTTCCAGCCGCAGCTGGTGCTCGGTCAGGCCCAACAACGGCGTGCCATCGGGTCCGGTCAAAGCGGGGCGCTGCGGGTCGTCGCCCACCATAGCATCCAACTGACCGCCCGCGCCGCCCAGACTTGCACCCGGCTCGGCACGTATCGGCTGGCCATCTGGCCCCAGCAAAGGCTGACCATCCGGCCCCAGGACAAAAGTAGCATCGTCGCGCACCACTTTTGGCGTTGCCATGGCCTTCAGCGCCGGACGCACCAGGCCCAGAATCACCAAAGCCGCCAACAGCAAGGTACCCACCGGCCAGGCAAGGCTACGGGCCATTTCCAGCGTTTGTGGCTGTTTCCACAGCGGGGTGTTGTCCACCACCTCCGCCTCAACCAAAAACGGCGCATTCATCAGGTTCACGGAGTCGCCACGGTCCTTGTTGAATCCAATCGACTCACGCACCAGG
Organism: Comamonadaceae bacterium; assembly: GCA_947451445.1. Classification (GTDB taxonomy): domain Bacteria; phylum Pseudomonadota; class Gammaproteobacteria; order Burkholderiales; family Burkholderiaceae_C; genus Rhodoferax_B. The sequence continues at coordinate 2,946 of CANFZJ010000040.1, read as the reverse complement.
GCGGTCATTTGCTCAATTTGCTGCTCACTCAGCGCCTTGGTGGTCGGCTTACCCTTGTCGTCCTCCACCATGGTGTGGTTTACCACCACCGCCGCACTCAGCCGCTTGATGCCGCCGGAGCCGCCGCGCACCACCCGCACCGTCTTATCCACCTCGTAATTGGTCACAGACTCACGCTTGGCCGCGTTGGCACCATTGGCCCCGCCCGCGCCACCCGCACCGGCGGCTGCCAACGGCACAGCGGGCCCGTTGATCGGGGCCGTGGCCGAAGCGGGCGGTTGGTTGGACACAGCCCCCGGCACGCCACTGGGCGCAGGAGCCGCCGCACCCGCACCGCTTTCCACCACCTGCTGGCTGCGCACGGCGCCTGCGTCGGGGGCCAGGTTGGGCCTGTGCGTTTCGGCCGTGGACTCGGTTTGCGAGAAGTCCACCTCGGCCGTCACCTGGGCCTTGACGTTCGCCTTGCCGACCAGCGGCTCCAGCATGTCCAGAATACGGCGGCTGTATTGCTGCTCCAGGCGCTGCACGTATTGCAACTGCTCCGCGTCTGCGCCGCCCGCGCCGTCGGGCGACTGGGACAACAATTTACCCGTATCGTCCAGCACGCTCACCGCGCTGGGTGCCAACTCAGGCACGCTGGACGCCACCAAATGCACGATGCCCGCCAGCTGGGTGCGGTCCAGCGACTGCCCAGGGTGCAAACTGACCAGAATCGACGCCGAAGGCTTTTGCTGCTCGCGAAAAAACCCGTTTTGGTTGGGCAAAGCCAGGTGCACCCGGGCGCTGGACACCGAGGACAGCGCCTGGATCGAACGGGTCAGCTCGCCCTCCAGTCCGCGCTGAAAAGCCAGCCGCTCCTGGAACTGCGTCATGCCGAAGCGGTTGGCCTCCATCAGTTCAAAGCCAGACACCGAGCCTTTGGGCAGACCCAAGGATGCCAAACGCAGCCGGGTGTCGTAAATGCGGTCGTTGGGCACCAGGATGGCACCGCCGCCCTCGGTGTATTTGTACGGCACATTCATCTGCGACAGCTGGGCCACGATGGCGCCGCCGTCTTTGTCGCCCAGATTGGCGTACAGCACCTTGTAGTCGGGCTGGCGGCCCAACACCATGGCGGCAATGGCGCCCACCACCAGCAAAGCCGCACCCGCAGCCAGGCGCATGCGCTGCGGGCGGTCCAGCTGGGCCAGCCTTTGCGTTAACGGTGAACCAGCGGGTATTTCAGCGACTGCAGACATCATGCTTTCCGGGTCGGTATGGCGCGATCTTGCTCCACGAATGAAGCCATTATTCAACCAAGCCGCCCAACGTAGCCCCCTGATAAGCCAGGGTTTTGCGCGCTATTTCGCCACAATGCGCCCCCCAGGCGTCGCTACGATCACGGCATTGCATCTACCCCAGGAAGGAGCCACCATGGACCTCCGCTTGTCCCCCGTTTCGACCAGCATGCCCAGCCGGGTAGGTGTGCTGCCGCGTGCCAACGTGTCCGCCACGCCAGATGCCAAGAGCGCAGGCTTTTCCAGTGCGCTCAAAGGTGCATTGACCGAAGTCAGCAACGCACAAAACAATGCCACCGAGTTGCAAAAGCAAGTGCAGCTGGAGAACCCGAACGTCAGTTTGGAAGAAACGATGGTGGCGATCCAGAAAGCGCAAATCGGCTTTCAGGCCACGCTGCATGTACGCAACCGCATGGTGCAGGCGTACAGCGACATCATGAACATGCAGGTGTAGAAGAACACCCCCAGGCTACACACTGCGTGTTTTCGCCAACCCCCTTGCAGGGGGCGATGCTGGCGGCCCGGCGGAGCCGGTTCGCGGCATCCTGGGATGGGGCAGGCTCACCTCACAGGCTGGTTGTTGTTGCCAGCATTCACTATCTAATTTATAGCTGCTTGCGCAGGTGGAATGTGCGCTGGCGGCACATTCCATCTAAATTTTCATTTAATGCAGCAATTGTGGGCGGCTGTCCAGAATGTGCTCTACCTGCTGGATCCAGGGCTCGGTCAGGCAGCGGATTTGGGCGTCGTTGCGCAGGATGCGTTGCATGATGCGGGCTTTTTCTGAGCGGGCTTCGGGCGTGAGTTGCTCTTCTTGCGACTGGTGGCGCAGCTGCTCTATCAGCACGGCACAGGCGCCTTCGTAACGCACCACGCCGTCCCAGTCTTCTATCTGGGCGGCCTGCAGCATCTTGTAGCTGCTGTCTTCAATGGCTTTGTAGTAGTCGATCAGCATTTGTGGCATGGTGGGAATCCGCCGAGAAATAAAGTTTTTATGGGAATCAGGAGGCTGCAGGTGTGTTGATGCTCTTCCACGCATCGAACACGGGCACGATCAGCTGTGTGACTTCTTCAATCAGGCTTGCGTCATTTTTCAAATTGGCCTTGGTCAAATTCAGAATGCTGTAGTTATAGACACCGCGCAGATTGGTCGCCAGTTCGCCGCCCGAGGCGTCGTCCAAGCCGGCTTTCAAGCCCTCCTCCAAAATACGCACCGCCTTGCCAATCGCCAGGCCTTTCATCTCGATCTCGCCACGGGCCATGGCACCGCGGGCTGCGTTCAACGACTGCAGCAGGGCTTCAAACAGCAAACAAATCACTTGGTGGGGGCTGGCGCCCTCCACGCTGGTTTGGGCGCCTACCCGCTTGTAAGCCGATGCTGCACGGGAGCTGACGGGGGTAAACATGGTGGAGGCCTCCATTGAACTTGATGTTTTAGTTATCGGCACAGCGCAGAAAAACTCAAGCCTCAATTCACAAACGTACCCAACAAACCGTCGCCATCAGGTGCTAGTCCCGTTCCATGTCTTCACCTGCTGGGTGATATAGCTGCTCAACGCCGTCAGGGTGGCCATCTTGGTGTCCAGCGCCGTATAGGTGGTCCGCAGCCGTTTTTCGGCCGCGGTGGCCCGTGCGGTCACCTTGTCTTGCTCGGTGGTGTTGCGCTTGG
>CANFZJ010000039.1 GCA_947451445.1 Comamonadaceae bacterium | reverse complement strand
CTGGCGCCAAAGCGGTACAGCATGCAGGGCAGGGCAAAAAACAGCACAAAGCCGTTCATGCCGGGAATGGCCTCCAGCGGCAGCATGCGCCTGCGCGCAGCGACAAAGCCAGCCAGCACCAGCGCGAAGAAGGGGAATGTGATAGCCAGGACTTGGAGCACGTTGCGTATTTTGCGGAGGGTTCGGGTGTTTAAATTACTATATTTTTGATAGCTGTCAGCGCAGGTTCTACCTGCGCTAGTGGCCTAAAACAGGCTGAATACCAACGGCATCAACAGCGATGCCAGCAGCGCCTGCATACCCAGCGCAATGCCTGCGTAGGCCCCTGCGTCAGGGTGGACCTGCATGGCGCGGGCGGCGCCGATGCCGTGTGACGCGGTGCCCAGCGCAAAGCCGCGCACCGCCCAGCTGTCGATCCGCAGCAGCTTGAACAGGTACTTGCCCGACACGGCTCCCACCAGCCCGGTGACCACGGCAAACACGGCCGCCAGCGCGGGCACGCCGCCCACCCGCTCGGCAATGCCCATGGCCACCGGCGCGGTGACGGACTTGGGGGCCAGCGAGCGCAGCACGTCGTCCGGCAGGCCCAGCGCCCAGCCGATGGCGACCGCGCTGCCGGCGGCGGCGATGCCCCCGGCCAGTGCGGCCAGCGTCAGGGCCAGGCCGCGCCGCTGTAGCTCGGCCCGGCGCAACCACAGTGGCCAGGCCAGTGCCACCACCGCCGGGCCCAGCAGCACGTGGACAAACTGGGCCCCGGCAAAGTACGTGGGGTAGGGTGTGCGGCTGGCCAGTAGCACGCCGCCCAGGGCCAGCACCGACCACAGCACCGGGTTGGCCCAGGGTGCACGGCTCATGCGGTCGTAAAAACTTTGCGCCGCCACATAGACCAGCAGCGTGGCCGTCAGGCCGAACAGCGGCGTGGCCGACAGGTATACCCAGAGTTGGACGAAATCAGCCATGCGCGTCCCCCTTGCCCAGCAGGCTGCGCAGCACCAACGCCGTGACCGCCAGCCCCACCCAGGTGGACATCACAATCACCGCCAGTAGCTGCAGCCCATACTGCGACACCAGGTGCAAGTGGGTGATGACGCCCACGCCCACCGGCACAAACAGCAGCGACAAATGCGCCAGCAGCAGCTCGGCCGTGGCCGCCACGGGTTCGCGCACCCAGGCCCAGCGCAGGGCGATAAGCAGCAGCACCAGCCCGACCACCGGCCCTGGAAACGGCAGCGCCAGCCCGTGGGTGATGCCTTCGCCCAGCGCCTGCAACAGTAGTAGATAGGCCAGACCGCGCAATGCGAGCATGTTTTTCTTCCAGGTGGTGGATGTCTGGGCATTTTGCACCGAGTAGCTTGGGATGATGTGCAAAAATTTATAAGAAATATGCCTCTGGTGCATATCCTACTTGCGCGAGTAGCTATGTAAATAATAGCAATTGGATCAAGGCTTGACGGTGTACGGCAGCAGCCGGGCGCGGGACGCGGACAGCAGAGCGGTCATGGCTTGGGCGGCGGCGTCGGGTTGGCGGGCCTGGATGTGCTGGTGCACGGTGGCGTGCAGGGCCAGGTCTTGGCTGGGGCGGGCGGCATGGCCTAGCAGCATTTCGGACGACACCCGCAGCGCGGTCTTGATGCCGTTTCCGATGGTGATGAACATGCCGTTGCGTGACACCTCGATGATGGTCATGTGGAAGGCCAGGTCGGCCTCGGCGGCGGCGCGCACCTCGTTGCTGGTGTAGGCGGCGGCCAGCGCGCGGTAGCGGCTATCCAGCAGCTGCATATCGGCGGCGTTACCCGCCTGGGCGGCCAGAAAGCAGGCGCGAGGCTCGAAACACAGCCGCATCTCGTAAATATCTTCGATAATTTTGCTGTCGAATTGGGCGTGCAGCCGCCAGGCCAGCACATCGCGGTCCAGCAGGTTCCAGTCGGCAAAGGGCAGCACGCGCGTGCCTATCTTGGGCGACACGTCGATCAGCCGCTTGCTGGACAGCTGCTTGATGGCTTCGCGCACGGTGGTGCGGCTCACGCCGTAGGCGCTGCACAGCTCGCTTTCCACCGGCAGCGCATCGCCCGGCAAGAACTCTCCACCGACGACGCGCATGCCTATGATTTTTGCGACCTGTGCGGTCATCGTGCCCACCAGTGGTTCACGTTCGAACATGCGTTTTCCTTGTGCGGGGGGGCACAGACGGGCCCCCTCTTTTTCTTTACGCGCGCTTGTGCGCGGTGGTGACGATCACGTTCCAGGAGCCGGGTTGCAGTTCCGCCAGAATGGTTTCACCGTCTACCTGTACGTTCGGATTATTCTCCGGGACCACGGTGTTCGGCGCATCCTTGGTGTTGGTGGCCTTCATATTGCTGTGGTGCAGGGCCAGCGCGTGGTCCAGCTGGCGGGTCCGGCCCAGGCCACGCAGCTCAACGCGCAGCTGCATGGTTTCGCTCAGGTGCCGGTTCAGCGCGAACACGGTGGTGGTGCCGGTGCTCTCGTCGTCCACCACGCAGGCGCACAGATAGGGGATCTCCGGGTGGCTCTTGGCCTCGTAGCTGGGCGAGTCGATCACCGGGCGCAGCACCTTGCCATGGGCAAAGCGCGTGGCCTGGGCGAAGGGGTAGAAGATGGTCTGGCGCCAAGCCGGGCCACCGGGCTCGGTCATGATGGGGCCGATCACGTTCACCAGCTGGGCCAGGCAGGCAGCCTTGACCCGGTCGGCGTTGTTCATCATCACGATCAGCGCGCCGCCGACCACCAGGGCGTCTTCGGTGTTGTAGATTTCTTCCAGCAGGCGCGGGGCTTGCGGCCAGCCGGGCTGGCGCAGGTCGTTGATGGAGCGGGCCTTGTACCAGACGTTCCATTCGTCAAACGACAACATGATGCGCTTGCTGGAATGCTTGCGTGCCGCCACGCCATCGGCCACGGCAACGATCTCCTTGATCGACAAGTCCATCTGCTCTATGCAGCCGAAGAACTCGGGCGTGGAGTCGCCGTGGTTTTCAAAATAGGTGTGCAGCGAGATGAAGTCCACATCGTCAAAGCAGTGCTCCAGCACGGTGTCTTCCCAGCTGCCGTAGGTGGGCATATTGTGTTGCGACGAGCCGCAGGCGGCGAGCTGGATGGTCGGGTCCACCAGGCGCATCAGCTTGGCGGTTTCATGGGCGATGCGGCCGTATTCGTCGGCGGTCTTGGAGCAGATCTGCCAGGGGCCGTCCATCTCATTGCCCAGGCACCAGAACTTGATGTCATGCGGGGCGTCCACGCCGTGCTGCTTGCGCAGCTCCGACAAGGCGGTGCCGCCGGGGTGGTTGCAGTATTCGAGGAACTCACGGGCTTCGTCCGGGCCGCGCGTGCCCAGGTTGACGGCCCACATGGGTTCGATGTCGGTGGCCTTGCACCACTCCATGAATTCATTGGTGCCGAACTGGTTGGTCTCGGTCGAGGCCCAGGCCAGGTCCAGGCGCACCGGGCGCTCGGCGACCGGACCCACGCCGTCTTCCCAGTTGTAGCCAGAGACAAAGTTGCCGCCGGGGTAGCGCACGATGGTGGGGCCGAGTTCGCGGGTCAGCTCCGTCACATCGCCGCGGAAGCCGCGTTCGTCGGCCGTGGGGTGGCCGGGCTCAAAAATGCCGGTGTAGACCGCGCGGCCGAGGTGTTCGACAAAGCTGCCGAAGATGCGTCGGTCGAGGTCAGAGACAACGAAATCGCGGTCTACGACCAGGCGGGTGGAGATCATGGTGTACTTCCTGTGAAAAGTGGGGGCCGGGGCCGCCCTCGCGGCCCCGGGGGGGCTGGGTTTAGCGGACGGTGGACAGCAGCTTGTTGACGCGCTCTTCGGCCGCGTTTTGCACTGCATCAATGGGTTTCTTGGCCAACATCATGTTGACCATTTCTTCGCCCACGATGGATTCGATGGCGCGCTGGCGTGGCACGCTATTGGGCAGAGAGGTGCCGATGCTGCTGATTTCCAGAATATTGCCGCGGAAGGGCAGCTTCTTGAAGTCTTCGCGTTCGGCGGCGGTCTTGTTGGCGGGCAGGTGGCCGGTGCGCGCCCATTCGTAGTCACGCTCCCACAGGAACTTCATGAAGTTCAGCGCGGCCTTGCGGGTCTTCTCGTCCTTGGCACCGTTTTTGAGCATCACCCAGCTGTGGCCGTCGGCAAAGGCGGCCTTCTTGGCGTAGATCTTGGCGAAGGGCACGACCGAGTAAGCACCATGCAGCGGAGAGTCGGCTTTTTCGGCGGCATCGACAAAGTCGCCAATGGTCCAGGTGCCGACGATGTGCACACCCACGTCACCGTTGACAAAAGCCTGGTTGCCCGCGCCGTAGTCCAGGTTGGGTTTGATCAGGCCTTCGGCGTAGAGCGTGTTGGCCAGTTCCAAAGCGTTGCGCACGGCCTTGGAGTGCATATCGATTTTCTTGCCGTTGACCGGGAACAGGCTGGCATTTTGCTGCGCCACCAGGGTCACCAGGCTGCGAAAGTTGCCCGCCACGTCGGCGGCCGGCCAGCTCAGATAGGGCTTGCCGGTGGCTTCCTTGAACTTGCGGGCCTGGGCCAGCAGTTCTTCGGGGCTTTGCGGCAGGATCACCGAGCCGTCGGGTTTGGTCAGGCCGGCTTTCTTCATCAGATTGCCGTTGATGTGCCAGAGCCAGGACCAGGTGTCGAAGGGCAGTGCATAGGTCTTGCCGTCTATGACCGCGCCTTTCTTGGCCTGCTCGCTGAACTGGTCGGTGTTAATGCCCACCGATTTGAAGCCTTCGTCCAGCGGCTCGACCAGCTTGCGGGACACGTAGTCTCCGAGCACCGACTCGTGCATCACGGTGATGGTGGGGATGTCCTTGGACACGATGCGCGCGCTGAGCTGGTCGTAGTACGGCAGCCATTCGGCAATTTGCGGTTTGACCACCACGCCGTCTTTGTTGGTGGCATTGAATTCATTGATCAGCGTGGTGATGATGCCGCACTCGCCGCGCGCCTTGCTGGCATCCACGGCCTTGCCGTAGTCTGCCTCGCAGGCACCGAAGAAGCGGGCCACCGTGATCTCCGTCTTGGCCTGGGCGGCGCACAGGGCGCTGCCGGTGGCCAGCGTGATGGCTACCAGGCTGGTGGCTAGCGTTTTCAGTCTCATGCTTGTCTCCTCTTTTTTCAGGCCGTGGCCTTTTTTTGGATGTGCAGCGGATCGGCGCTGCCCCGTTGAAACTCCTTAGCGCACCGCAGTGCCGGCCACCGCAGTGACGATGTATTTCTGGAAGAACAGGTACAAGATGAACAGCGGCAGCCCGGCAAACACGGCTTGCGACATCAGGTAGCCAATACCCTCGCTTTGGGCAAAGTTGGACTGGGTGGAGGCCAGGCCCAGGGTGATGGTGTACATCTCGGATTTGGACGCCGACACCAGCGGCCACAGATAGTCGTTCCAGGCATTCAGGAAGGTGAAGATGCCCAGCGTGGCCTGCGCAGGAATGGACAGCGGCAGGATGATGCGGCAGAAGATCTTGAAGCGCGAAGCGTTGTCCAGCATCGCGGCCTCTTCCAGTTCCACCGGAATGCCCCGGAAGTACTGCGCCATCAGGAATACGCCAAACGGTGCGGCCAGCCTGGGCAAGATCAGCGCGCTATAGGTGTTGTGCATGTCCAGGTCGGCAAACAGGCGGTGCAGCGGCACGATGATGGCTTGCTCGGGCACGGCCAGGCCGGCCAGCACGCAGGCAAACAGCCAGCGCCGGCCCGGAAATGTGGTGCGCGCAAAGCCATAGCCCGCCAGTGAGGCAATCACCAGGGTTAAAAAGGTCTGGCCCAGCGACACAATTGCGCTGTTGAGCAGCCAGCGGAAGACCTGTGAGGTGCCCAGAATGTCGGTGTAGTTCTTTAGCGTGAACGGCGGTGAAAACAACACGTCGGTGCGCGCCATCAGCGCCGCATTGGGCTTGAACGACAGCATGAAAATCCAGAACAGCGGAGCCACCCAGACGCAGGCCAGCGCAATCGCTGCGGCCAGTATCAGCCGGTCGCCCCAGCCACTTTTCAACATCCGGCTCATGGCTTTTGCTCCTGTGCATCTTCTGCGGCGCGCTGGCGGCCCAGCCAGGCCTGCACGCTGACCCCGATCAACATCAAACCAAACAGCACCTGCGCTGCGGCGGCCGAATAACCCAGCGCCCATTGGGTAAACCCGGTCTCGTAAATGAACTGCACGATGGGCCGCGAGCTGTTGTTGGGCCCGCCTGCCGTCATCAGGTAGGACTGGCCGAACAGCTGGAATTGCTGGATCACCTCGATCACCGCCACCAGCGCTACCGTGCGTTTGATGGAGGGCAGGGTGATGGACACAAAGGTGCGCCAGCGGCCCGCGTTGTCGAGTGCGGCGGCCTCGTACATTTCTTGCGGAATCTGCTGCAGCGCGGCCAGAAACAACATCATCGGCAGGCCAATGATCCACCACACCGTGACCAGCGCCACCGACGGCAAGGCCAGTGATTCGGTGACCAGCGGGGCCAGCGGCTGCAGCCCCACGGCGATCGTCAGGTTGGACAGCAAGCCCTTGTCGGGCATCAGTACCAGCCGCCACACCAGGGTGACGATGGTGACCGACAGCACCGACGAGCCAAAAAAGATGGCGCGCAGCGCGGCGCCGGTGCGCCCGGGCCGGTTCAAGGCCAGTGCCAGCGCCAGCCCGAGGGCGACGAATACCGGCGTGGTCATGCCGACAAAGTAGAACGTGTTGCGCACCGCGCCCATGAAGATGTCGTCCTGCAGCAGGTCGGCGTAGTTCTTCAGGCCGATGAAGTCGCTGGTGTCTGCCAGCATGTCTACGTCGCGCAAGCTCAGCCACCAGCCCATCACCAGCGGCAGGACCAGCAGCAGACCGTAGACCACCATATAGGGCAGAACGAACAGGCCGTTCAGCCAGTGTTTGCGTTGTTGGCGTGCCATGGCTAGCTCACTGCGGCGCGTGGTGGGCCAGGCCCGCCGCGTCAAACACATGCAGGCGGGCGCTGTCTATGCGCAGTGCGACGGTTTCGCCGGGGGCCAGGCTGCTGTCGCGGTGCGCCTCGGCCACCACATTGCTGCCATCGGGCAGGCTGACGTGCACCAGCGTGCGGTCGCCCAGGCGCTCCACCACATCCACGCGGCCGGGCAACTCACCCTGTGGGTCCACGGTGATGGATTCGGCGCGTATGCCCAGAGTCAGCGCGCCCGCCGGCACGTCCGAGTCCAGCAGCCCGGTCTGGAAAATGCTGCCGTGCGCAATGCGCAGGCACAGCCGCCCGTCTTGCGGAGCCACGCGCTCGGTGTCCAGAAAGTTCATTGCCGGCTGGCCTATGAAGCCCGCCACAAAGCGGGTGGCCGGACGGCGGTAGATGTCCATGGGTGCGCCGATTTGCTCGATGCGGCCTTTGTTCATCACCACGATGCGGGTGGCCAGCGTCATGGCCTCGACCTGGTCGTGGGTGACGAAGACCATGGTGGATTGGAGCCGCAGGTGTAGGCGCGCCAGCTCGACCCGGGTGCGGGTGCGCAGGGCGGCGTCCAGGTTGGACAGCGGTTCGTCAAACAAGAAGGCGCTGGGGTTCTTGACGATGGAGCGGCCAATTGCCACGCGCTGGCGCTGGCCGCCGGACAGCTGGCCGGGCTTGCGCTGCAGCAGTGCGTCCAGCTCCAGCATGCGGGCGGCGTCCTGGATGCGCTGGTCGATCTCGGCCTTGGCCATGCCGATGTTGCGCATGCCGAAAGCCATATTGTCGTAGACCGTCATATGCGGGTACAGCGCGTAATGCTGGAACACCATGGCCACGCCGCGCTGGCCCGGCGGCAGCTCGGTCACGTCGCGGCCGTCTATGACGATGCCGCCCGAGGTGACTGGCTCTAGCCCGGCCACCATACGTAGCAGCGTGGATTTGCCGCAACCAGAAGGGCCTAAAAACACCAAAAACTCGCCCTGCGCGATGTCTAAGTTCAGGTCGGTGATGACTTTTACACCCGCGTAATGCTTGTTGATCTGGTTCAGTTGGATGCCTGCCACGTCTTGTCTCCAGTTTGAAACTGTCCGGGACTTACGCTGCACCTGTCTGAAGGCTCAGATGGCTAGCGGCTAGGCGCGGCGCAAGTTCCATTGTCTTTGGTATTATGAAAGACGATATTAAATTAGACGTAGCAGGACTGTCAATAGCATGTGATGCTGCACTGCAGCAAGGACCGCCAGAAGCGACGAACCCGCCAAGCGGCGGGTTGCGTTGGGGTGAATGCGAAGAGGGGCTTACTCTGCTGTCAGCGACTCTGCCCAGGCTAGCGCTTGCAGGTGCGCCCAATTGACCTGCTTGTTGGACAGGGCCAGTGCGTCGGCGGTGCGGCCAAAAATTTCGTCATTGCCGTTTTCGCAGGCTTCGGTGAGGGCTAGAAAGGGGGCCAGCGTACCTGTGCGGTAGAGCAGGGCGTCGGTCACCGACTCTGGCAGGGCGACTGATTCCAGCGCCTTGGCCATGGGGACGCCCAGCATGGTGTCCAGCAAGGAGAATACGCCGACCACAAAGGCGTTGTCACAGTCTTCGGGGGACAGCATCTCGGCCGCCAGCAGCTCCATCAGGCGGCCCCGCACTACCGCGGTCTGGCCCACGGCAGGCGGCGCACCACCGCTGCGGGTGGTGGTCATCAGCAGCGCAGCCCAGCGGAACAGTTTTTTATAACCCAGGATCATGACCGCGTGGCGGAAGGAGGTGACTTCGCAGTTCAGCCCAAAGCCGGACGAGTTGATGAAGCGAAGCAGGTTGAACGACAGCGTGGGGTCGCGTTTAAGCAGTTGCTCGATTTCGCCCGTCTCGGCCTGCTTACGCACCAGGTTGATCAGTTGCAGGATGGTGGACTGCGAGGGGCGGATGGCCAGTGCCTTGACCAGCGCGGGTTTGGCGAACCAGTAGCCCTGGAACAGCTTGATGCCGTAGCTGGTGAGCAGTTGGTGCTGCTCGGCGGTTTCTACCTTTTCGGCAATCAGCTGGGCCGTGCTGTTGGCTTTGGCAAACTTGACGTAGGGCTCGACCATTTCGGGCTTGAGCACCATCATGTCCAGCTTGACAAACGAGGCCTGGGCCCGCCAGGAGGCGTAACCACGGGTCAGTACCGTGTGGTTGAAGGCAAATCGGAAGCCACGTTTGCGCAGGTCTTCCAGCACTTTGGCGTGGGCTTCGATGTCCTGGGGGTTGTTGCCGGGGACCGATGGTACTTCGAGCACCACTTTGTCGGGGTGGATCAGCTCCAGGTGGCCACCGGACAAGCTCTCCAGTGTGCAGTTGATGAAGACGATCTTGTTGCCGACGAGGGTTTCGGTGTCGGCAAACGACAGGGCGTTGATCAGCAAGGCGGCGTCGCTGTCGGCGGAGTATTCCTGGCTGGGCGTGGACCGGTCAAACAGCTCGTAGCCAAATACGGCACGGTGCTCGTCCACGATGGCCTGGCGTGCAATCAGCACCTGGTCGTCTGTGTTGGCAGCCTGGCCGTGCAGCGGGTTCAGGCTGTCAAGTTGGTCGGGTATGGTTGACATTGGAATCTATTGGGTCTGGAACAGGCACTATTTAACGTCAATTTTAGGAAAAAACAGCCTGTTCATGTAACTAATGGGTGAAGCTCCCTACATGGACAGGGTATCGGCCCAGGCGAGGGCTTCCATATGGGCCATGTTGATGTGGTGGTTGTTGAATTGCAGGGCACTGGCGGCAGCGTCGAAAGCCGCATCGTCGTTGCTTTCGCAGGCTTTGGTCAAGGTCAGCATGGGGCCGTAGATGCCGGTGCCCGAGCGCAGGGCTTCGTCTACCGCCGGGGGCAGCGCCAGCAGCGCCAGCGCTTCTTCCAGGGGCATGCCCAGCATTACGTCGAGCAGGGAAAAGATGCCGACCACAAACGCACCGTCGCATTCATCGTCCGACAGCGTGCCTTGGGCCAGCAGTTCCATCATCCGTCCACGCACCACGGCCGTGGTGGCCACGGCGGCGGGGGTGCCGCTGGTCCGGGCTGCGGTGAGCAGCAAGGCCGCCCAGCGGAACAGCTTTTTCAGGCCCATCAGCATGACTGCCTGGCGGAAGGATGTGACCTCGCGCGCCATGCCAAATCCGGCCGAGTTGATCAGCCGCATCAGGCTAAAACCCAGCATGGCGTCTTTTTTCAGAATGGCTTCAATCTCGTCGGTACTGGCCTGGTTGCGCACCAAGTTGATGAGCTGCAGCACGTGGGCCTGGTTGGGGCTGATGACCTTGGTGGTGATGACGTCCGGCTTGGCGAACCAGTAGCCCTGGAACAGGGTGGCCCCGTAGTCCAGCAGCGCGTTGAATTGCTCGGCGGTTTCTACCTTTTCGGCCACGACTTCGGCGGGCGTGCGGGATTTGACCGCCGCCACGATGACTTTCAGTTGTTCGGGCTTGAGTACGCCCAGGTCCAGCTTGACGTAGCTGGCCAGCGGCTGCCAGGACGCATAGACCGGGGCCAGCACCGTGTGGTTAAACGCCAGCCGAAACCCGCGCTTGCGCAAGTCGGCCAGGGTGTGCTGGCGTACGGCAATTTCTTCGGCGCCGTGGCCGGGGACGGCGCTCACCTCCAGCACCACCTTGTCTGGTTCGATCAGGTCCAGGTGGCCACCGGCCAGGCTTTCGTGGGTGCAGTTGACAAAAATAGTTAATTTACCCACCAGCGATTCGTTGCCGGTATGGGTCATGGCGTTGAACACCAGGGAGACATCGCTGGCGGCGTTGTGGGCGACGGTAGACCGGTCAAACAGCTCGTTGGCCACCACGTTGCGCTGCGCGTCCATGATGGGCTGGCGGGCAATCACGATGTTGCCCGTGTTGGCGGTGCTGGACGGGGTGGCAGTGTTGTCAGAGGGGGGCATGGCTTACAGAATGGGCTGGCAGGTGCAGCGGGGTGGGTGTGTTGTATCGTAACCCGTTAACAGGGGGGCACGGGCGTTCAGGCCAGCAGCAGCGCCAGCTCTTCGTCGGTAAACCCGGCCTGGCGGCGGGCCGGGGTGTTGAAGGGCGGTTTGGGCTTGGGCGCGTCATAGCGGTCGGCCAGTACCCGGTAATGCGCCACCGGGTCCAGCCCGTCGCGCTGGCATAGCCAGCGGTACCAGCGGTTGCCCACGGCCACGTGGCCGATTTCGTCGTGCAGGATGGTGTCCAGAATCTCCACCGCCCGCTGGGCGGCCGGTGTGGCGACGCGGCGCAGCTTGGCCTGGATCAGCGGCGTGGCGTCCAGCCCGCGTGCCTCCAGCGTGCGCGGCACCAGGGCCATGCGGGCCACGATGTCTACCGACGTGGCGGCGCACACCGTCCACAGCCCGTCGTGGGCTAAAAAGTCGCCGTAGTCCCAGCGTTGCTCTTCGTGGTGCAGGCTTTGCAGATGGGTGCGCAGCAGGCTGAAGTGGTGGGCCTCTTCGCTGGCCACGCGCACCCAGTCGCGGTAGAAGGCGTCGGGCATACCGTCAAAGCGCCAGGCGGCGTCTAGTGCCAGGTTGATGGCATTGAATTCAATGTGGGCCACGGTGTGCAGCAGCGCGGCCAGTCCGTCGGGGGTGAAGGGGCTGCGCTGGGGCTTGGTGACGCGCTCCACCAGCACCGGGCGGTCGGGCCGACCGGGGGGATCACCAAACGGAGTGAAATGGCTTTTTGCTATCGAAAGCGTAGCTGCTTGCGCATGTATTGATTGCGCTGCAGCCACTTTTTGCATGGGGTCGGTCAGGCAGAGTGCCTGCAACGCGCGGTGTCGAAGTTCCATCCCTACAATTGTAAATAGCCACATTGGCACCACATCTGAATGCTTTGCCCAGGGAAACACAGTGTCTGAACTCCACAAATTCATATTCGACGGTCTGCCGGTGCGCGGGTGCATCGTGCGCCTGACCGACGCTTGGCAAGAAATATTGCAGCGCCGGGCTTCCAACAGCATCACCGGGGCCTACCCCGCGCCTGTGGCCGAGCTGCTGGGTGAGATGACGGCGGCGGGCGTGCTGATGCAGTCCAACATCAAGTTCAACGGCGCGGTGGTGCTGCAGATTTTTGGCGATGGCCCGGTCAAACTGGCCGTGGTCGAGGTGCAGCCCGACCTGAGCGTGCGTACCACCGCCAGCGTGATGGGCGATGTGCCACCCGACGCCAGCCTGAGCCAAATGGTCAACCTGGACAACCAGGGCCGCTGCGCCATCACCCTGGACCCGAAGGACAAGTTCCCCGGCCAGCAGCCCTACCAGGGCGTGGTGCCGCTGTTTGGCGACAGGCAGGAAAAGCTGGAAAAACTCAGCGACGTGCTGCAGCACTACATGCTGCAAAGCGAGCAGCTGGACACCCTGATGGTTTTGGCTGCAGACGACAAAGTGGCTGCCGGGCTGCTGATCCAGCGCCTGCCCATCCAGGGTGAGAAAAATCTGGCGGGCAGCCTCGTCAGCCAAGAGAACGAGGACGCAATCGGCCGTAGCGAGCACTACAACCGCATCGCCACCCTGGTCAGCACCCTGAAGCGCGAAGAGCTGCTGACGCTGGACGTAGACACTATCCTGCGCCGCCTGTTCTGGGAGGAGCAGGTGCTGCTGTTCAGCCCGCACATCGGCCCCACCGCACCCAAGTTCGCCTGCACCTGCAGCCGCGACCGCGTGGGCGCCATGATCCGCAGCCTGGGCACTGACGAGGTAGAAAGCATTCTGGCCGAGCGCCCGGACATCGAGGTGGCGTGCGAGTTTTGCGGCAAGCAGTACCACTTTGACGCGGTGGATGCGGCGCAGCTGTTCACCACGCCGGACGCGTCGCTGCCCGGCCCGTCAGCGGTGCAATAACCCGCTAAACAGCCGGTGCTCGCACTCCGGGTCGCTGCATTTCTCGCAGTTCCAGACCCAGGCTTTTTTTGAATGAAATCGGGCTCCAGCGCATATTCCATCTGCGCTACCAGCTATTGAATCAATAGCATTCAGCGCATTCTGCAAGCGCACCGGGCCGCTGCCGTACACCACCTGAAACGGCACGCCGCCCTGTGCCAGCACTGTGCGCAGGCATGCATCTACCGGCTGGCGGGACTGCGGGCCATCGCGCTGCAGGCCGTCGGCCACCCAGGGCAGGTCCAGCCCCATCACCAGTGTCAGGTCAAAGCGGTGCTGCTGTTGCACAGCGCCGGGGAGCAGCGTGGCATCGCCAAACAGCAGGTCGCTGTAAACGGCCGTCAGCAGCGCGGTAGTGTCGGCAATAAGATGGGTGTGGTGGGCGGGCGCCTGCGCGATACGCTCGGTTTGTACCTGGGCTATAGCGGCTTGCTCGTGCGCCAGCGGCGTGCGGCCTGCTTGGGCGCACCAGCTGCGTAAATGCTCGTCGATCAGAGTGACGCTGTGGCCACGGGCCTGCAGGGCGGTTGTCAGATCGCGGGAGAGTTGGCTTTTACCGGTGCTTTCAGCGCCCAGTAGTGCAATTTTGATCAATTACTTGGATGAAATATGGACAAAGATTTCATTCGCCTTGACCATGCCCAGCTCGAAGCGGGCACGCTCTTCCACCATGTCCAGGCCTTCCTTGAGGTCGCGGACCTCGGCACTGAGCTGGTCGTTCACGTTCTTCGCCTGGGCGTTGAGCGTGTTTTGCGCCTCCAGTTTTTGCTGGAGGCGGTTCACCTCTGAAATGCTGCCGCGCCCAAACCACAGCTGCCCATGCAGTATCGCCAGCAAGGCCAGCAAGATGACGGGGACTACACGGGATGCCATGGCGTGCGCAGCTCGATTACTTCAGGTTATAGAAGGCTTTACGGCCAGGGTAGGTGGCCACGTCGCCCAGGTCTTCTTCTATGCGCAACAGTTGGTTGTACTTGGCCATGCGGTCGGAACGGCTCAGCGAACCGGTTTTGATCTGGCCCGCGTTGGTGCCCACCGCGATGTCGGCAATGGTGGAGTCTTCGGTTTCG